>JBKJON010000291.1:0-12419 GCA_046595715.1 Marmoricola sp. | reverse complement strand
CGGAGGCCGCCACGGTCGTCGCGTCGGCCGCCTGATCAGCTGACTCCGGCCGCCTTCTCCAGGGCCACGAGCTCGTCGTCGAGGTGCCGCAGCAGGCCCTGTAGGTGCGGGACGCTGCGACGGCAGCCCGTCAGCCCGAAGTCCATGTCGTCGGCATAGCTGTTGCAGGTGATGTTGAGCGCCATGCCGTTGATCGGGATCGACAGCGGGTAGGTGCCGGTCATCTTGGCGCCGTTGAGGTACATCGGCTTCCGGGGCCCGGGCACGTTGCTGATGATCAGGTTGTACGGCGGCCGGATGATGCCCTGCATGCGCAGCATCGGCGTGACGATCGACGGCGCCATGCCCAGCGCGCTCATCGCCATGATCTGCAGCTGGCTCATCGAGCCCAGTGCCTCCTTCCCGGTTCGCATCGACCGATGGATGCCGGCGAGACGGTCGGCCGGGTCGTGGAGGTCGGTGCCGAGCTTGACCATCACCGCACCCACGGCGTTGCCCCCGTCGCCCGAGCCCTTCCCAGAGCGCTTGGCGTCCAGGCCCACCGGCACCATGGAGACCAGCGACGTGTCGGGCAGGGCGTCGTGCTCGATGAGGTAGTTGCGGATGGCGCCGGAGCACATCGCCAGGACGACGTCGTTGAGGGTGGTGCCGCTCGCCTTGCCGATGGCGCGTAGCCGCTCGAGCTCCCACCCCTGGGCTGCGAACCGTCGTGAGCCGGTGATGTCGACGTTGAACATCGTGCGCGGCGCGTAGAGGGAGAGCGCGGAGGTCTCGTTCTTGAGCCCGCGCTTGAGGGTCTTGATCAGGGCCGAGGGGAGTCCGGCGGCGTCGGCGGTGATGCCGAGGGCGGACCGGATGGCCTCGAGCGGCACCCCGGCGATGCTCCGCTCCGCCTCCTCGCGGGCCTTCCTGGTCTTGGCGCGGGGACGCTCGGCCCACATCGGTGGCATGCCGGTCTCGTCGGGGTCGGTGCTCATCACGCTCTGCAGCAGGCGCATCGCAGAGATGCCGTCGACGAGGGAGTGGTGCAGCTTGGTGTAGAGCGCCATCCTGCCGTCGCGCATCCCCTCGATCAGGTGCGCCTCCCACAGCGGGCGCTCCCGGGCGAGACGGGTGCTGTGCAGTCGCGAGCAGAGCTCGAACAGCTCCCGGACACGACCGGGCTTGGGCAGGGCGCTGTGCCGGAAGTGGTAGTCGAGGTCGAAGTTCTCGTCCTGGGTCCACACCCACTGACCAGCGGTCGTGATGCCGCGCGTGGGGCGCTTGAGGAACAGCGGGGCGATCTGGTCGACCTGCGACATGGACTCGTACAGCCGGCGGGCGTAGTCGCGCGGGGCGCCCTCGGGCTTCTCGAAGAGCTGCAGCCCGCCCACGTGCATCGGCATCTGCCGGTTCTCCGCGAACAGGAACGCCGCTGACGTCGGGTCGATCGGAACTACCACTTGTCCGCCTCTCGTCGAGACCCCGTCCGGGGCCAGCCGATCCTCGCGCGTTTGTGCGGCAATGACCAGACGTACTCCAGCGGACCGGGATTCACGTCCCGTGCCCACAACCCGGGGGTGCGGTGTCTCGCGTGGGTGGCCCATGGAACCGGGTATAGGTTCGGCAGGCACACCACGACGTCCAGCAGCGGAGGCAGCATGTCGGGAACCAGCAGCATGTCCGGAGACCATGACTACGTCATCGTCGGAGCCGGGAGCGCCGGTGCGGTGCTTGCTGCGAGGCTGACCGAGGACCCGGGCATCCGGGTGCTGCTCCTGGAGGCCGGCCCCGAGGCCGAGGCCGACGAGATCTCGATCCCGGCGGCGTTCCCCCAGCTGTTCAAGACCAAGTGGGACTGGAACTACGACACCACGGAGCAGAAGCAGCTGCACAACCGGAAGGCGTTCTGGCCCCGGATGAAGGCGCTCGGCGGCTGCTCCTCGATGAACGCCATGATCTACATCCGCGGCAACGCGGCCGACTACGACTCCTGGCGTGACGAGTACGGCGCCGCCGGCTGGGGTTACGACGACGTGCTGCCCTACTTCAAGAAGGCGGAAGGCAACACCCGCCTCGGGGGGAAGTACCACGGCCAGGACGGGCCCCTTCACGTCGAAGACCGTCGCTACACCCATGAGCTGACCAGCCTGTGGGTCGAGAGCGCGGTCAGCGCGGGGGTCAAGCCGACCGACGACTTCAACGGCGCCGAGCAGGAGGGGGCCGGGCTCTACCAGGTGACCTGTCGCAACGGCCGTCGCTGGTCGGTCAACGAGGGGTACCTCAAGCCGGTGCGAGAGCGCGAGAACCTCGACGTGGAGACCGGGGCGTTCGCGACGCGGATCGTCGTCGCGGGTGGGCGAGCGACCGGCGTCACCTATCGCGTGGGCGGCCGCGAGGTCACCGCGACGGCTTCCCGTGAGGTGCTCCTGTGCGGGGGCGCCGTCAACAGCCCCCACCTGCTGATGCTCTCCGGTGTCGGCCCGGCCTCCCACCTGCGGGAGCACGGCATCGACGTCGTCTCCGACCTCTCCGGGGTCGGCCAGCGGCTGCAGGACCACCCGGCCGTGCCGATGGGCTGGTACACCCGCGGCACCACCGACCTCGCGGAGTACTCCAACGTGCGCAACCTGGTGCGCTGGAAGGCACGCGGCACGGGGCCGCTGAGCTCCAACATCGGAGAGGGCGGGGGGTTCCTCAAGACGCGGGACGACCTCGCCGCCCCGGACATGCAGTACCACGTGGCTCCGTCCGGCTTCTACGACAACGGCCTGCACGAGCCGACGCGGCGGATGTTCACCGCGGCGCCCACCCTGGTCTCCGTGCGTAGCCGTGGCTCGCTCAGGCTGCGCTCGGCCGACCCCACCTGGCACCCGGAGATCGACGCGGCGTACTTCGACGACGGCGCCGACCTCGACGCGATGTTGGCCGGCATGAGGCGGGTCTGGGACATCTGCGGTCAGGGACCGCTGGCGCGCTACCTCGATTCACCGTGGCAGCTGCCTTCGAGCCCGAGCGACGACGACTTCGTGGAGCACATCCGCAACAACGCCCAGACGCTCTACCACCCGGTCTCGACGTGCGCGATGGGCGGCGGCGAGGACGCCGTGGTCGACGCCGAGCTCAAGGTCCGTGGCATCGAGGGGCTTCGCGTCGTGGACGCCTCCGTCATGCCGGCCGTTCCACGCGGCAACACCAACGCACCCACCATCATGGTCGCCGAGAAGGCAGCCGACCTCATCAGGAGCACGCGATGACCGCAGACGTCCAGACCCCCACCACCGACACCGCTCCGCCCGCTGCCGGCCAGGAGACCTTCGACTCGCTGAGCCCGGTGACGGGCGACGTCGTCGGCACGTGGCCGGTGCACACCGCCGAGCACGTCGAGGCTGCGGTCGTCCGTGCCCGCGACGCCGCGACGTACTGGTCAGGTCTCAGCTTCGACCAGCGCGCTGAGATCCTCGTCTCCTGGGCCGGGGTGATGACGCGGCGCATCGCGCAGCTCGCCGACCTCGTGCACCAGGAGACCGGCAAGCCGCACAGCGACGCGACCCTCGAGGCGGCGCTCGCTCTGGACCACGTCGCGTGGGCGGCGAAGAACGCTCGCAAGGTCCTCGGCCGCCACAAGGTCTCCTCCGGCCTGGTGATGGCCAACCAGGCGGCCACGGTGGAGTACCGCCCGCTGGGCGTCATCGGCGTGATCGGCCCGTGGAACTACCCGGTGTTCACCCCGATGGGGTCCATCGCCTACGCCCTGGCCGCGGGCAACGCGGTCGTGTTCAAGCCCAGCGAGCTGACCCCGGGGGTGGGCTACTGGCTGGCCGCGACCTTCAGCGAGGTCGTGCCCGACCACCCCGTCCTCCAGGTCGTGACCGGCCTCGGTGAGACCGGGGCGGCCCTGTGCCGGGCCGGCATCAACAAGCTGGCCTTCACCGGCTCGACCGCGACCGGCAAGAAGGTGATGGCCGCGTGCGCGGAGACGCTCACCCCCGTCGTCATCGAGGCCGGAGGCAAGGACGCCGTCCTGGTCGACCAGGACGCCGACCTCGATGCTGCCGCGGACGCCACGTTGTGGGGAGCGTGCAGCAACGCCGGCCAGACCTGCATCGGGGTCGAGCGCGTCTACGTCCACGACCGGGTCTACGACGAGTTCCTCTCGCTTCTCCTCGACAAGGCCCGGGACCTGAAGGCCGACGACTCGCCGGAGACCAAGCTGGGCCCGATCACGATGCCCAGCCAGCTCGGGGTGATCAGCGCGCACATCCAGGACGCCCTCGACCGCGGCGGGAAGGCCGTGCTGGGTGGCCCGGGGGCGGTCGGTGACCGCTTCGTGCAGCCGACCGTGCTGGTCGACGTACCCGAGGACTCGCTGGCGGTGCAGGAGGAGACCTTCGGCCCGACCGTCACGGTGACCCGGGTCAAGGACATGGACGAGGCCGTGGCCAAGGCCAACGGCACCCGCTACGGACTCGGTTCGACCGTCTTCGCCAAGGCGCGTGGGATGGAGCTGGCCGCGCGCATCCGGTCCGGCATGACCGCGGTCAACGGCGTGATCAGCTTCGCGGCCATCCCCTCGCTGCCGTTCGGTGGCGTGGGTGACTCCGGCTTCGGCCGGATCCACGGTCCGGACGGTCTCAAGGAGTTCACCTACGCCAAGGCCATCGCGCGGCAGCGGTTCAAGCCGATGCTCGCCCTGACCAGCTTCACCCGGAACGCCAAGGCCGACGGCCAGCTGACCCAGATCGTCACGATGTTGCACGGCCGTGGAACCACCCTCAAGAAGTAGCGGTCCGCGGGAGCACCAGACGCGCTACGGGGCCGCGGCGCCGCACTTCGAGCTGGCGTTCGCACGGAGTCGTACGTCCCTGCGGGCTCGTCGCGCCCGGCTGCGGGCGAAGTCGTTCCAGATCGCCCAGTGCGCGATCGCCGCCGGCGTGGCCTGGGTCCTGGCCAGCGACGTCTTCGGTCACCCGACGCCGTTCTTCGCGCCCATCGCGGCCGTGGTCAGCCTGGGGACGTCCTACGGCCAGCGGCTGCGGCGGGTGGCCGAGGTGACGCTCGGTGTGGCCATCGGGGTGTTCGTGGGCGACCTGCTCACCCACTGGCTCGGGTCGGGTGGCTGGCAGATCGTCCTGATCGTGTCCCTGGCCATGAGCACGGCGCTCCTGCTCGACCAGGGGGTGCTGTTCGTCAACCAGGCGGCGGTGCAGGCGATCGTGGTGAGCACGCTGGTTCCCTCGGCCGGAGCGGCGTTCATCCGGTGGACCGACGCACTGATCGGCGGCGCCGTCGCGGTGGTCGCTGCGGCCGTCGTACCCAGGGCGCCGCTTCGACGACCGCGTGAGCAGGCCGGCGTCGTCGTACGCAAGATCGCGCTGCTGCTCCGGGCGGCGGCGGCCAGCATCGGCGACGGCGACGTCGAGCGCGCCCTCGGGGTGCTGCAGGACGCGCGGGCGACCGACGAGCTGGTGATCGAGCTTCGGGCCGCCGCGGACGAGGGACTCTCCGTGGTGCGCTCGTCGCCCTTCCGGCGGCGTCACCGGGGACGGGTGCGCGCCATGGCCGAGCTCGTCGAACCCCTGGACTTCGCGCTGCGCAACACCCGGGTGCTCGTGCGACGGGTGGCGGTCGCGGCCTACCGGCGGCAGGCCATGCCTCCGGCGTACGCCACGATGCTGGAGGAGCTCGCCGAGTGCGCGGAGGGGATCGCCGACGAGCTGGGTGAGGGGCGCGCCCCGACGGCCATGCGTGACCGGCTGGTGGCCCTGGGACGAGCCACGTCGAGCATCGAACGATCCCGCGACCTCTCTGCCGAGGTGGTGCTCGCGCAGGTGCGTTCCCTGGTCGCCGACCTGCTCGCCGTCACGGGGATGGACCCGTTGGCGGCCACTGACCAGATCCCCCCGCTCGCGGACTAGAGCCGCCGGGCTGGAGCTCGCGGACCACCGAGTCGACGACGGCCACGAGGTCTCCCTCTGTCCGCGCCGCGACGGCCCGCTGGCGTTGGTAGGACGCGCCCCGGCGGGGGATCTCCAGGACCAGGGCGAGGTCGTCCGCGCACTGCAGCCGCCCGGCGACGGGGGCGAGGTGTTCGACCAGCTCGTGCAGGTCGTCCTGCAGCAACCGCTCGTTGGAGTGCTTGTCGAGGATGATCCACGCGTCCAGGCCGTAGCGGGCCGCGCGCCACTTGTTCTCCTGGACGTGCCAGGGCGGCATCGTCGGCAGGGTCTCGCCGCGGTCGAGCCGCTCCGAGAGGTCGACGACGAGGCAGTGGGTCAGGGCGACGAGGGCCCGCATCTCCCACAGGGTCGAGACGCCGTCGCAGATCCGCACCTCGACCGTTCCGAGGTGTGGTGCGGGACGGACGTCCCAACGGATCTCGTTGATCTCCTCGATGACGCCGGTGGTGATCAGGTCCTCGGTGTAGTGCTCGAAGTCGGCCCACGTCTCGAACTGGAACGGGAGCCCGGCCGTCGGGAGCTGCTGGAACATCATCGATCGGTTGCTGGCGTAGCCCGTGTCCGTGCCGGCCCAGATGGGTGAGGAGGCCGAGAGGGCCTGGAGGTGGGGGTACCACTTCAGCAGGGCGGAGACGATCGGCATCGCGTGGTCGCGGCGTACGCCGACGTGGACGTGCACGCCCCAGATGAGCATCTGCCGGCCCCACCACTGGGTGCGCGCCATCAGCTCCTCATAGCGGTGGCCCGGAGTGAGGAGCTGGTCGGACCACCCGGCGAAGGGATGGGTGCCGGCCGAGAAGAGGTCGACCCCGAGCTCGTCACCGAGCGGCCGGACGAGGTCGATGAGGGAGGCGAGCTCGTCGACGGCCTCACCGGTGGTACGACAGATCCCGGTGGTCAGCTCGACCGTGTTGCGCAGCAGCTCCTTGTGGATCCGCGGCTGCGGGCCGTGTCGTTCCAGGCCCAGGTCGAACAGCTCGGAGGCGGCGTTGACGAGGTCACGCGTCTGCTTGTCCACCAGCGCGAACTCCCACTCCACGCCGAGCGTCGGCTCTGGGGAGTCTGCGAACTCGATGGACACGGGCTCATGGTTCCACGCCACGCGGGGACGTCACGGCGGGGCATGGACCGGGTGGCTCAGGGGGCGGCGCTGGGCGAGGCGGCGATCGCGCGGGCGAAGGAGCCGTCGGCGTTGCGGTAGCCGTCGGCGCCGATGACGTAGACCACGAACGTGCCGGCCCGGCGCTCCACCTGCAGCGAGACGTGCCGGGCGTCCAGCCCGGCGAACTCCTGCGCGTTGGTCTCCACCGTGCCGTTGCCGTCGAAGTCGGCGCCGGCTCGATCGGTGAGGGCGCCGTCGGGGCCGAGGTCCAGCGGGGTGGTGCCGAGGCAGAAGGCCGGACCGCAGGCGTTCCAGGTGCCGTCGACGTTGACCAGGGTCAGGCCCGTCGTCGTGGGGGTGGGCTTGGGACTCGCCGTTGGCTTGGTGGTCGCACTGGGCGTGGACGGTGCCGGCTTCACGGCCGGCTTCGCGGCCGGGGTCGCGGCCGGCTTCACGGCCGGGGTCGCGACCGGTGTCTTCGTCTTCTTGACCGCCTTCTTCGTGGCGTTGACGGTCTCGGTCGCCTTCCCCTTCGGCTCGGCCGGGGGCGGCGGGGAGGGCTCCGCGAAGACGCCGGTCTCGTAGCCGTTGCGGAACGACAGCACCAGCTGCACGTAGTAGTCGGAGTGGTTGTAGCGGAAGGCGGCACGGGACATGCCGGCCACGTCGGCGAGGCTGCCGCCGGCACCGCACAGGTAGACGGCCGAGCCCAGGGCGCTGTCGTCGATGTCGTCGGGGTTCATCGTCCCGTCGCCGTCACCGTCGCGTGCGACCGAGCGCCAGGTCTCGGGCAGGAACTGCATCTGGCCCACGGCCCGGTCCCAGACCCCGTCGTGGTCCAGGGTGCCGTTGTCGGTGTCGGTGATGGCAGCGAACGGACCGTCGCCGTTGAGCTCTGGGCCGCGGATCTCGGGACGGCTGACGCCGTCGGAGCCGAGCCGGGAACCGCCGAAGCGCCCGTGGTTCGACTCGACCCGGCCGATGGCGGCGAGCAGCGTCCACGAGATCTGGCAGGTCGGGTCGGCCTTGGCCATGGCCTTCTCGGCGTTGCGGTAGGCGCGCAGGGCGGCCTGCGGGACGTCGTTGCTGCCGGTGCTGCTGATCTCGAAGAACTGACGGTCGCTGCGTGTGCCCTCGGCGCGGTGGCGGCCCCCGAGGGAGGTCAGCAGGGTGCCGGCCAGCACGTCCTGGGGCGTGGTGAGCTGCCAGAAGAAGTCGTGGGCAGACTCGGCCGGGACGAGGGAGGCCGCCGACTCAGCTGCCTGCGGAGACGCGGTGTCAGCCTGGCCCCCCGGGGCGAGAGCAGCGGCGGTGGCGAAGCCCGCGACGACGAGGGTGGTCGAGATGACCGGGGCGGTGAGCAGCGCCCAGACGTGCTTCATGGTGTGGCGACCTTCGTGCGATATCGGACAACGCGCACAGCCTAGGTACCGCTCCGGGGCCGCTTGACCAGAATCGCGCAATTGCGACTAAATAGTGCACGAATTGGCAAGGCGGACTAGACAGGTCAGGCGGTCACCGGTTGCGCAACCGGGCGACCCAGTCGCGGTGGGACCCGTCGAAGGGTGCGTTCGAGCCCTTCACGGCGGACAGGACGTTTGCGCAGCTCGCGACCGCCTGCTCGATGACCTCGTCGGGGTAGCCAAGATTCACCCGATGCTCGGCGAACTCGTCCTCGTCGTCCACCCAGACGCGGCCGGTCGTCCCCTTGATCACGTCCAGGTCCAGGTCGACCGCACGGACGAGGTCCTCGCCGTGCCACACCGCCGGGGTGGCGATGTCGACGTAGGTGTCGAAGGGCCGCCTCAGGTCGTCGGCGTAGAAGGTGCCGAGCCACCACGAGTCATGGGGCACCAGGGTCACGTGGTCGGCGGCCGCCTGGAAGGCGCGCGTGGGGCTGGCGAGCAGGGTGCCCTGGGTGATGCCGATCCAGGTGCCGTGACCGTCGACCCCGAGCAGGAGACCGTCGAACTCCCAGTGCGGGTCGTCGGGCCACTTGCGACACTCGACGCGGACGGGTCGCAGCATGGGGCCGAGGATACGTTGGGGCGCGTGGGTGACGTGACCGTTCCGACGTACGACGACATCCGGCGCGCCGCCGCGCTCATCGCGCCGTGGGTGCGCCGTACCCCGGTGCTCGACGTCGAGGTCGGTGGTCGTCCCGTCGCCCTCAAGCTCGAGCTGCTGCAGCACGCCGGATCGTTCAAGGTGCGCGGAGCGTTCACCACGGTGCTGTCCGCAGCGGAGCCGCCTGCCACCCTGGTGGCGGCGTCGGGAGGAAACCACGGACTGGCAGTGGCGTACGCCGGACACGCCCTCGGGATCGAGACCCGGATCTTCGTACCCACCAGCGCTCCGGCCGTGAAGGTCGACGCCATCGCGGCGCTCGGTGCCGAGGTCAACCAGGTCGGCACCAGGTTCGCGGAGGCGCTGGAGGCCAGCCGCGAGGCTGCCTCGCGGCCGGGGGCGCTGGCGTTGCACGCCTACGACGCGCTCGGCACCGTGACGGGTCAGGGGACGCTCGGGCTCGAGCTCGCCGAGCAGGTCCCCGAGGTGGACACCGTGCTGGTCGCCGTGGGCGGTGGCGGGCTCGTCGCCGGAGTGGCCAACGCGCTCATCCGGGTCGGTCGTCAGGTCTCGGTGGTCGGGGTCGAGCCCACGTCCTGCCCGACCCTGCACCGGGCGCTGGAGAAGGGCGCTCCGCTCGACGTCGCCGTCGGAGGCGTGGCGGCCGACGCGCTCGGCGCCTCCCGGCTGGGGGAGATCGCGTTCGAGACCGCGACGCGCGTGGGCATCGCCTCCGTGCTGGTCAGTGACGAGGCGATCACCGAAGCCCGACGATGGTTGTGGCGCCGGGCCCGGGTCGCCGCCGAACCCGCAGGCGCGTCAGCACTGGCGGCCCTGCTCACCGGGACCTACGTGCCCGAGGAGGGCGAGCGGGTCTGCGTCGTCGTCTGCGGTGGCAACGCCGATCCGTCCGGCCTGTCCTGATCGCCGGTCAGCGCCTTCGCGCGGGGCCGAGCTTCGCGTAGGTCCTGGCCACGACGTCCTGGTAGCGCGAGCCCGCCAGCTTGGCGAAGTGGTGCATCGCATGCGCGTCGACGCCGACGAGCACCCGGGCCTTGCCGGAGAGTGCGCCCTTGAGGATGATCTGCGCCGCCTTCTCGGGCGTCATCCGGGCGAGCCTGTTCTCGAAGAGCGAGTCGAGCGCGGTCACGTCCTGGCTGGCCGTCTTGCGGCCGTGGCGGGAGATGCCGGTCTTGATCCCGCCGGGGTGGATGCAGGTGACCTGGACCGGGTGCCCGTTGACCAGCATCTCCTCCCGGAGCGCCTCGGTGAAGCCGCGCACGGCGTACTTCGTGGCGTTGTAGGCGCTCTGCCCGGGCATGCTGATCAGGCCGAACAGGCTGGAGAGGTTGACCAGGTGGCCCTCGCCCGAGGCGATCAGGTGGGGGAGGAACTCCTTGGTGCCGTTGACCACGCCGTTCAGGTTGACGCCCACGATCCAGTCGAAGTCCTCGTAGGACATCTCCTCGAAGTCGCCGGTCATGCTGACGCCCGCGTTGTTGATGAGCATGTTGACGCGGCCGAACTGGTCGGCCACGGCGTTGGCCCACTCGGCGACCGCCGCGCGGTCGGAGACGTCCACCTGGTCACTGCGCAGGTCGCGCACACCAGCGGCCTTGAGCAGGTCCACGGACTCACCCAGCCGCTGCTCGTCCCAGTCGGAGACGACGAGGAGGGCACCCTCGCGAGCCGCCCTCAGGGCGAGCTGTCGTCCGATGCCGGACCCGGCACCGGTGATGACGACGACCTTGTTCTCCAGAGTCTTCATGCAGCGCTCTCCTTGGTCCTGGTGGTGTCGGTGGTGTCAGTGGACCAGACCGCTCGCCCCTCCACTGCTGGGCCCCCATGGTTCCAGGCGCCCCGGGTCTGGTCCTGGGAGAGGCCCGTGACGACTGCGACCTCACTCGCGAGGAGCCGCCGCTGCCCGGGATCCTGGCACCTCTTCGCAAGGGCTGACCGCGAACACCCAGAGCTTCAACGCCACGAACCGCAGCACCGTCACGCCCAGGTTGGCGCTGGTGAGTACGACGACCTCCGCGCCCCGGTGGGTCGACCCCAGGGAGTGCAGCACCGTCAGTGACCCCGAGGTCGCCGCCAGCCCGATGGCGAAGATCGTCAGACCCTGGAACTGGTGGCGCAGCACGTCTCGTGGTCCCGTGACCCCGAAGGTGAACCTCCGGTTGGCCGCCGTGTTGGCGATCGCTGTCACCAGCAGGGCCGTGAAGTTGGCCCATCCCGAGGACATCGTGGTGCTCAGCCCCAGGAAGAGCAGGGCGTAGGCGAGCGTCGAGCCCACGCCGATCACCAGAAAGATGCCGACCTGCATGCCCAGACGTCCGCTCCCGGCCTCGGTGCTCGTCCGGCCGAGCCGCTCACCGATCTCGCGAAGTGGCAGCGTGCCGCGCACCAGCGAGCGACCGAGCCGGGCCACGCCCTTGAGGTCCTCCAGCGCGGTGCGCACGATGTCGACGCTGCTGTCGGGGTCGTCGGTCCAGTCGACCGGGACCTCGTGGATCCGCAGACCGGCGCGGTCGGCGACCACGAGCAGCTCGGTGTCGAAGAACCAGGCGTCGTCCTCGACCAGCGGGAGAAGCTCACGGGCGGCGTCGCGCCGGATCGCCTTGAAGCCACACTGGGCGTCGCTGAACCGTGCTCGCAGCGCCCGGCGCAGGATCAGGTTGTAGCTGCGCGAGAGGAACTCCCGCTTGGCCCCCCGCTCCACCCGAGACGCGGGTGCGAGCCGGGAGCCGATGGCGAGGTCGGAGTGTCCGCTGACCAGGGGAGCCACCAGCGGCAGCAGCGCCGCGAGGTCCGTGGAGAGATCGACGTCCATGTAGACGAGCACGTCGCTCTCCGAGGCACTCCACACCCGCTTGAGCGCCCGGCCCCGACCCTTCTCCGCCAGGTGCACGACGGTCACCTCGGGGTGGGTGTGGCTCAGCCGACGAGCGATCAGCGCCGTCTGGTCGGTGCTGGCGTTGTCCGCGATGGTGATCCTGAAGTCCCAGGGCATCGTCCGCAGGTGGGCCAGCACCCGCTCCACCGAGGCGCCGAGCTGGGCCTCCTCGTTGTAGACCGGGATGACCACGTCGAGCACGGTGGCACTCACCCTGCCCGAGGCGCTCCCGACCTGGTTCATCGACGGCAGCAGCTCGCTCACCGGATCCCGCCCGACAGGTCGTAGAGCGTGGTGCTGCCGACGGTCGTGGCGGTGAAGCCGGCCTGGACCCAGCTGGTGATCTCGCTGCTCGTGCCGCTGCTGTCTCCACCGCCCCCTCCGCCGGTGCTGCTGGCGATGAAGTAGTGGATCT
>JBKJON010000282.1:0-26574 GCA_046595715.1 Marmoricola sp. | reverse complement strand
ACGCGCGCCGAGGCGATCTCGCTGATCAACGCCGCCCGGTGAGGCAGACTCTCCTGCGATGATCACCAGGGAGTCGTGGAGCGCCGGGTTGCCGGTCCTGTCCCGGCCCCTGGTCATGGGCGTCGTCAACGTCACGCCCGACTCGTTCTCCGACGGTGGCGAGCACGCCACCACCGACGCCGCCATCGCCCACGGGCTGCTGCTGCGCGCTCAGGGTGCCGACCTGCTCGACATCGGCGGCGAGTCGACGCGACCGGGGGCGACCCGGCCGCTGGTCGCCGAGGAGCGTGGCCGGGTGGTGCCGGTGATCCGCGCGCTCGCCGCCGAGGGGGTCGCCGTCTCCGTGGACACCATGCGCCACGAGGTGGCCGAGGCGGCCCTCGAGGCCGGCGCGGTGCTGGTCAACGACGTGTCCGGCGGGTTGGCCGACCCCCAGGTCCTCGACGTCGTGGCCGACCACGGGGCGGCGTACGTCGTGATGCACTGGCGAGCGCACTCCGCGGTGATGCAGCAGCTGGCGTCCTACGACGACGTGCTGGCCGAGGTCCGCGACGAGCTGGCCCAACGGCTCGAGACGGCGGCGGCGGCCGGGGTCGACCCGGCCCGGTTGGTCATCGACCCGGGGCTGGGCTCCGCCAAGACAGCCGAGCACAACTGGGAGCTGATCCGGGGGCTGCCGGAGCTGGAGGCCCTCGGGGTGCCCATCCTGGTCGGATCCAGCCGCAAGTCGTTCCTCGGCTCGCTCCTCGCCGGACCGGACGGGACACCGCGGCCCGTGCACGACCGGGAGGCCGCCAACGTGGCCCTCACCACGATCGCGGCGATCCAGGGGGTCTGGGCGGTCCGTGTGCACGAGGTCCCGGGAAGTCTTGATGCGATCAGGGTCGTCAACCGGTGGCGCGGCGACCAACCCACGTGATCGTTCCCACAGGTCAGGGCGCGGTCGCGCCTGCCCGGGTGGGACGCCGGTTCCGGTCGGTGCGAAACCGCCGGTAGTCTCGGGGCACAATGACCGACCACCTCGCGCCCGACTCAGGGGACCGCCTCGCCGTGCGCGGACTCGCCGTCCACGGGCACCACGGCGTCTTCGACTTCGAACGGCGTGACGGCCAGGAGTTCATCATCGACCTCGTGCTCGGCCTGGACACCCGTCCGGCTGCGGAGAACGACGATTTGCAGGAGACGGTCGACTACGGAACCCTCGTGGACGACGTCCGGTCGGCCGTCGCGCACGATCCGGTCGACCTGATCGAGACCTTGGCGCAGCGAATCGCAGATGTGTGCCTGCTCAACGCCCTGGTCGAAGACGTGGAAGTGACCGTGCACAAGCCGCACGCACCGATCCAGGCGACGTTCGACGATGTCGCCCTGACCATCAGACGGAGCCGTCAGTGACCGAGAGCCCGAACCCCAACATCGTCGACGCCGACAGCCTCACCGGCGAGATGCACCCGATCCGCCGAGCAGTCGTCTCCATCGGCTCCAACCTCGGTGAACGCCGCAACAACCTGCAGGGGGCGGTGCACTCGCTGGCCGACACCCCCGAGGTCTGGGTCACCGACGTCTCGCCGGTCTACGAGACCGAGCCCGTGGACGCCCCCGAGGGGTCCAGGGAGTTCCTGAACGCCATCGTGCTGATGGACACGACCCTGTCCGCACGCACCCTGCTGGACCGTGCCCTGGCCGTCGAGTCGGCCTACGGACGCGATCCCGGCGGCGGGCGCAACGCCCCGCGCACGCTCGACGTGGACCTGATCGTCCTCGGTGACCGGCGGGCCGACGAGGCCGACCTGGTCCTTCCCCATCCACGAGCCGGCGAGCGCGCCTTCGTCCTGGTGCCGTGGCTCGACGTCGAGTCGGACGCCGAGATCCCCGGTCTCGGTCCGGTGGCAGAGCTGGTCGAGAAGACCGGTCGCGAGGGCGTGACGCTCCGCGAGGACATCGAGCTCGAGTTCAGCTGACCCGGGTGCGCACCCGCTGGCTGACCGGCTGCACCCCGGGCCGGGGCCCGACCAGCTCGAAGCCCGACCGGTGAGCCGCCCCGGCCAGGAGGAGCCCGAGCCTGCCCCGGGACGGGTCCAGCCGACGGGGCCGGGGCCGCTGGTCATCCTCGGTGTCCTCGGACTGGTCGTCGGCTGGGCGGTGCGGCCGCTGTGCCTGCGCCTGGGCTACCGCGAGCCGAACATCTCCCTGGTCTCGATCGGGTTGTTGTTCTTCGCGGCTGCGATCATCGGCGGTTCGGCGTACCTCACCCGGCGCACGGTGGCCCGCGACCGGTTCGCCCTCGCGCCCCACCAGGCCGTCAACCGGCTCGTGCTCGGCAAGGCGTCGGCGCTGGTCGGAGCCCTCCTGATCGGGCTCTACTTCGGATTCGCCCTCGCCCACCTGGGCGTCACCGGCCCCGCCGCCGACACCCGGCTGTGGCGCTCGGCCCTGGCGGGGATCGGTGCCGTCGTGGTCACCGTCGCCGCCCTGCTCCTCGAGCACGCGTGTCGCGTCCCACGGCACCCCGAGTAGAACCTAGGCTGGCGCCCATGGCAGCCTCAGGGACCTCCCCGCGCCGCCAGCGCCACGTTCGTCCGACCGTCGCCGTGGTCCTGCTCGCGGTGGCCACCGCGACGGTCCTCGCCTCCCTCCCCACCCAGTCGGCCCGGTGGCTCAGCTCGGCCGCGGTGGTGGCTCTTGCCCTGGGCTGGACGTCGCTGTGGACCACGAGGAACGAGCTGCGGGCGACGCGCCGTCTCCATGCGGCCGATCGGGCGGCAGCGGCCGTGGCCTATCGCCACCTGTTCGGTGTCCGGGAGGCCGAGCACGCCGACGTCGCCACCGCCATGACCGAACGCCTCGCCGAGGCCCACTTCGCCCAGCACGAGCCCGGGGCCGGGTGGGCCGAGGCGAGGCTCAGCGAGGCACAGCAGCGGGTACGCCGCCTCGAGGAGGCGGTCGCTCTGCTGCAGGGTGAAAGCGCGCTGGCCGGCCTCGGCACCTGGGAGGAGCAGGTGAGCCAGAAGGCGGCCGCCACGAGGGACGGGGTTCGCCCGGAGCTCAAGCAGGCCTAGCCCGAGGACGCACCCGGTCGCTGCACCGGTCGGACGTGGGCCGGGAGGGCGTCCACGAGCTCCTCGGCGAGCAGCAGGTCCGAGGTCAGGTCACGGTCGTGCATGTCCGGGATGCCGCCGTCCCGCTGGTCGAGGTAGGCAAGTGCGCTGACCAGGGCGGGTGGGTGTGCCCCCTGCATCCGGAGGCACCGCAGCGAGGCCACCAGCTCGGCCGCCAGCACGGCGCGGAAGCGGGAGACCGACTCCAGGGCCTGTCGTGCCGCGAGGGTCGCGAAGGAGGCGTCCTCCTCGACCCCGCGCGAGAGCGTGACGGCCTGGATACCGGCAGGGGTGGCGAGGGCCCGCAGCTCAGCCAGGGCCGACGCCGCGCTGTACTCCACGATCATCACGCCGGACGCCGCCGGGGTTCCGTCGCCGAGGAACGGGTGGAGGCCGGTGTACGCCGGCTCCGCCAGCATGGTCAGCCTGGCCAGGCTCAGCTGGGCCGACTGGGCCACGGCCAGCACCAGCGAGTCCAGGCTCTGCACGAGGTACGCCGCGTGGAAGGCGCCGTGGTGCGCCACTCCCAGGCGCGGGGAGACGATCGGGTTCTCCGAGGGGCTGTTGGCCATCGTCACGATGACCTCCTCCGCGAACGCCAGCCGGTCCATCAGGGCTCCGTGCACCTGGGGGAAGGTGCGCAAGCTGAACGGGTCCTGGATCCGGGCCGCAGGCATCTCGGGGCCGATCAGCTCGCGCATCGTGCGGCAGACCCAGCGTGAGCCCGGGAAGGGGGTCGCGACCTCCACGGCGGGGCTGAACGCCTCCGCATTGCCCCGCACGGCAGCGAAGTCCATCGCCGTGATGACGACGGTGGCACGGGCGAGGCGGCCGAGGTCGGAGACGGCCAGGGCCGCGTCGGCCAGGACGGCGGCGTTGCTGGACATGAACGTCAGCGCGTCCCCGGGACCGAACACGGTGGTCCTGGGCACGGCCGGGGTGCTCGGCACCTCGCCCGAGAGCACCCGGGCCGTGGTGGCCAGGGCGGCCAGGTCGGCGGTACCGACGCTCCCACCCTCCCGCACGGGTGGCAGGGCGTCGGCTGCCAGCATCTGGGCCAGCGCGTCGACCACGTGCGGGCTGATCCCGTTGCCGTCGGTGGCCAGCTGGTTGAGCCGGATCACCAGCATGGCGCGGACGCGCTGGGCCGAACGCAGCTCACCGGAGCTGGTGGCGTGTGAACGCAGCAGCTGGAGCGCCTGGGAGTCCGGGTCCGGCTGGACGTGGTCCTTGTTGGCCCCGACCCCCGTCGAGCGGCCGTAGATCGGGCGCTCCTCGGCGACGCTGTCGGCGTACACGTGTGAGGCCTCGACCCGCTTCCGGGCCACGCCGTCGACCTCGACCGGCTGGGCCCGCCGGGAGACCGCGACGATCTGGTCGAGGGTGAGGCTGCTGCCGTCCAGGGTGAGCACCAGGGACTCCTCATCAGGCGCGACGTGCGGGGTGGACCGGGGCCAAGCCTTCCGGGCGTGCGGGGGCAGGTGCAATAGTCTCACTCGGCGGCAGCCGACTGCTGCCCAGTGAAAGCATTCGAGTCTGTCCGACCCAGGATCCTGCGAAGGGTGACTTCAATGGCGGCGAAGACCCACCTCGGCACCCGTACGATCGTCGCGCCCGGCCGCGCCAGCTCGACCCGCACGGTCGAGCGTGCGCTTGCGCTGCTGTCCGAGGTCTGCCGGCGGGGATCGGTGACGCTCACCGAGTGCGCCCGCGAGACGACCCTGCCGGCCAGCACCGCGCTCCGGCTGCTCCGCACCCTGGAGACCGCTGGGTTCGTGGCGCGTGACGAGACGGGCAGCTTCCGGGCCGGCCCGGTGATGACCCAGCTCGGGGCCTCGGCCCTGGGCCGCAACGACCTGGCCCGGCTGGCCGCGCCTGCGCTGGACCGGATCGGGGCGCAGACGAGGGAGTCGGCGTACCTCTCGGTGCGCGGGGTCAACAACACCGCCATCTACATCGCGGTCGTCGAGGGCACCCACGCCGTACGCCACACCAGCTGGATCGGGCGCACCGTGTCGATGGAGGGTCTGGCCGTCGGTCAGGTTCTTTCCGGTGATATCCCCGAGGAGGGGTACGTCGCAGGGCGTGACCGGATGGAACCTGACGTGACGGCGATCGTGGCACCCCTGCGCTTTCCCGGCGGCATCGCCGGTGCGCTCTCGGTGCTCGGCCCGACCTACCGCATCGACGAGACCACGATGCACGACTACGGCCGCATCGTTGCCACCGAGGCCCTCGCGCTGAGCGAGCTCCTCGGCTTCACCCCCCAGATGCAGGAGCCCCCAGGATGATCCGCTTCGACCATGCGACCAAGCGCTACCCGGGCGGCACCGTGGCGGTGGACGACCTCGAGCTCGAGGCACCCACCGGCCAGATCACCGTGCTGGTGGGGCCCTCGGGCTGCGGCAAGACGACGTCGCTGCGCATGATCAACCGGATGATCGAGCCGACGGAGGGCAAGATCTGGCTCGACGACACCGACACCGCCAGCATGCCGGCGCACGAGCTGCGCCGCCAGATCGGCTACGTCATCCAGCACGCCGGGCTGTTCCCCCACCGCACCATCGTCGACAACGTGGCGACCGTGCCCTTCCTGCTCGGTGCCGACAAGAAGCAGGCCCGCGCCCGTGCTCTGGAGCTCCTCGAGCGGGTCGGCCTGGACCCGGCGTTCGCGAAGCGCTACCCGGCCCAGCTCTCCGGTGGGCAGCAGCAACGTGTCGGCGTCGCGCGTGCCCTGGCTGCCGACCCGCCCGTGATGCTGATGGACGAGCCGTTCTCGGCGGTCGACCCGGTCGTCCGCGAGCAGCTGCAGGACGAGTTCCTGCGGCTGCAGTCCGAGCTGGGCAAGACGATCGTGTTCGTCACCCACGACATCGACGAGGCCATCAAGCTGGGGGACCAGGTCGCCGTGCTCCGGGTGGGCGGCCGGCTGGCCCAGGTGGCGTCCCCGGCCGAGCTGCTGTCGCGCCCGATCGACGCCTTCGTCGCCGGGTTCGTGGGCCGCGACCGCGGCTACCGCGCCCTCGGGTTCACCAGCGCCGGCACGATCTCCACCCGCGAGGAACCCACGGTCACGATGGGCGAGCCGCTGCCGACGGGCAGTGACCACGACTGGCTGCTCGCCGTCGACTACTCCGGGGCGCCGCAGGGCTGGCTCTTCCTCGGCGACGAGCCGCACGGCGCGGTCGTGGCGGACCCGATGCTGTACCGCGGCGGGACGCTGGCCACCCAGGGCGGCACCCTGCGCAGCGCTCTCGACGCCTGCCTCTCCTCGCCCTCCGGCCGGGGCCTCGTCATCGACGAGTCCGGACGGTTGCTGGGCTCGACGACCGCTCGCGAGGTGCTGGCGCTCATCGAGGCGCTCCCCGGGGCCCGGGAGGTGCCCACGTGATCGCGATGGACTCCGCGAGCTCCTCCCCCTGGCACTTCTGGGGCTACTTCCTCGACCACCGCTCGGAGGACCTCGGCTACCTGTGGGACCACACCTGGCTCTCGGTGGTGCCGGTGGTCGTGGGGTTGCTGCTCGCCCTGCCGCTGGGCTGGCTCTCGCGCCGCTACGGCTGGATCTACCCGCCGATGATGTCGATCACGGGGCTGCTCTACACGGTCCCCTCGATCGCCCTCTTCGTGCTGATCCCGCCCCTCCTCGGGCTCGACCCGCTGAGCCCCCTGCAGGTGCCGATCGCGCTCAGCATCTACTCGGTCGCTCTGCTCGTGCGGGTGGTGGCCGACGGTCTCGGTGCGGTGTCGGAGGAGACGCTCCAGGCCGCCACCGCCCTCGGCTACCGCCCCCTGGGCCGGTTCTTCCGGGTCGAGCTGCCCATTGCCGTGCCCGTGATCACGGCCGGCCTGCGCGTCGCGATCGTGGCCAACGTCAGCATCGTCACCGTCGCCGGCACCATCGGCTTCGACAACCTCGGCCGCCTCTTCGACACCGGGTTCAAGCTGTCCACGGACAAGCCGTACTACCCGCCGATCGTGCTGGGCATAGTCCTGTGTGTCCTGCTCGCGCTCGTCCTCGACGCTCTGGTGCTGATCGTCAACCGGTTGCTCACCCCCTGGCGACGGGCGGTCCAACCATGATCGGCGACGTCTTCCAGTGGCTGACCGACCCTGCTCACTGGCAGAGCACCAACTTCGACATCGGCATCCTCGGGCAGCTGATGACGCACCTCCGCTACTCCGCGATCGCGCTGGCCATCGCGCTGCTGCTCTCGCTGCCGGCCGGCCTGTGGATCGGGCACGCCAACCGGGCGACGTGGGTGGTCAGCGCCGCCAACGCGGTCCGGGCGCTGCCCAGCGTCGGTCTGCTGGTGCTGCTGGTGGTGATCATCGCGCCGCACTTCTACGGCCGCACCGACACCGGCTACGTCATCCCGACGCTGATCGTGCTCGTGCTCCTGGCCGTTCCCTCGATCCTGTCCAACACGGTCGCCGGGGTGCAGAACGTCGACCCGGCAGCTCGCGACGCGGCGTACGGCATGGGCATGACCGGGCCGCAGGTGCTCTTCCGGGTCGAGCTGCCCAACGCGCTGCCGCTGATCTTCTCCGGCTTCCGCTCCGCGACGCTCCAGGTGATCGCGACCGCCACCATCGCCTCCTACGTGACCCTCGGCGGGCTCGGGCGGTTCATCTACGACGGCCTGGCCCAGCAGGACTACCCGCAGATGATCAGCGGCGGACTGCTCGTGGCCGGGCTCGCGCTGTCCGCCGACCTGCTGCTGGCGCTGCTGCAGCGCTCCTCCGTCTCGCGGGGGATCACCGGCCGGACCGGTCGCCAGTCCGGTCGCCAGTCCGACGGCCAGTCCGACGGCCAGTCCGACAGCCAGTCCGACCGCCAACCCGGCTCGCGGGTCGCGGTCCTGAACGAGGAGATCCCGTCCGAGGCGACCTGACCCGCAGCCACCCCCGCTCGCCCACCAGCCCGACCAACCCGCTCGCCCCACCAGCCCGACCAACCCCCACCACCCAGGGAAACCAGGAGAAACCATGAAGACCAAGCTCATCGCCGTGGCAGCGATCGCCACGACCCTCACGATCGGCCTCAGCGCCTGCGGCTCCAGCGGCTCGTCGTCAGACGCCTCGACCAAGGACGGCGGGACCATCGCCTCGCAGATGATCTTCGGCGGTCCGCCGGAGTTCAAGACCCGCGTGGACGGCATCCCCGGCCTGGAGAAGTCCTACGGCGTCACCTTCGGCAAGTACACCGTCACCGACGTCGGTGGGCCCGTCACGGTCAACGCGCTCAAGCGCGGCCAGGTCGACGTCGCCGACCTGTTCACGACCGACCCGGCCATCGAGGCCAACAACTTCGTCATCCTGGAGGACCCCAAGTCCAACTTCGCGGCGCAGAACATCGTGCCGATCGTGAGCAGGGACAAGGCCACCGACGGCGTCAAGGAGGTCCTCAACGGGATCCAGGGCAAGCTGACCACCGACGGCCTCGGTGCGCTGATCGGCCAGGTGGCGAACGACAAGCTGGACCCGGCCGACGTGGCCAGCGGCTGGTTGAGCGACAACGGCCTGGACGCCACCGGGTCGAGCGCCAAGGGGGTGTCCCTGACCGTGGGATCGGCGAACTTCCCGGAGAACGTCATCCTCGCCGAGATCTACGCCGGGGCGCTGAAGGCCCAGGGCGCGACGATCCAGACCAAGCTCAACATCGGCAGCCGTGAGAAGTACTACTCGGCGCTCGAGTCCGGCTCGCTCGACCTGTTCCCGGAGTACACCGGCACCATCCTCACCTTCATCGACAAGACCGCCACGGCCTCCAGCCCTGAGGACGTCTACGCGGCTCTGACCAAGGCGCTGCCGACCAACCTGGTCGCGCTCGACCAGGCCGAGGCTCAGGACAGCGACGCTGTCGTGGTCACCCAGGAGACGGCCGACAAGTTCAACCTGAAGACGATCGCCGACCTGGCGAAGAAGGGCTGACCTTTCCGCTGACCGGTCCCACCGACGCGCACCAGTCCTCCGGGTCTGGTGCGCGTCGGCGTTCCGGGTCCCCACCGCCCCCGTTAGAGTCGCGGACGGCCCCGGACGAGCGAGCCCGGCGTCGCTGTCGACCGGGAGAGGCGGGAGCAGATGCACTCCGTACGGCGGGCCCTCGTCGTTGCTGCGTCCCTGTCGGTCCTGCTCGGTGCGGCCGCCTGCGGCGGCGCCGCTCCACGGCCCGGTGACGTCAAGACGGTCACCATCGTCGGCCAGAGGTTCACCGAGGCCGACGTCATGACCCAGCTCTACCGGCTGCTCCTGCAGAAGGACGGGTTCCGCAGCACGGTCAAGCGGGTCGGTGCGCGCGAGATCTACCTCGGGCCGCTCGAGCGGGGCGAGGTGCAGGTGTCGGCCGACTACCTCGCCTCGATGACCGAAGCCCTGAACCGGAAGGCCAACGGTGAGGCCGCGCGCCCGGTGGCCACCTCCGACGTCGCTGCGACCCTGGCGAGCCTGAGGACGCTGGGCGCGGCGTACGGCATCACGCCGCTGCGGCCCGCCGCGGCCGAGGACGGCAACGCCTACGCCGTGACCAGGGAGTACGCCGCGAAGAACGGCCTCACCACGCTGACCGACCTGGCCGAGCTCGGGAAGCCCGTCGCCCTGGCCGGGGCGGAGGACTGTGCCGAGCGCCAGGACTGCGCGCTCGGACTGACCAGCGTCTACGGGATCAAGCTGAGCCGCGTCGAGCCGCTGGGTCTCGGATCCGCGGACACCACCACCGCGCTCACCAGTGGACGGGTCCAGCTCGCGCAGGTCGGCACCACCGACGGCACCCTGGAGGCCATGGACCTCGTGGTCCTGGACGACGACCGGGACTGGCAGCCGGCCGAGAACCTCGTCCCGCTCGTGAACGCCGACTGGCTCGAGGAGAACCCCAGGGCGAGGAAGGCGCTCGAGCGCCTGTCCGCCGTCCTGACCACGGCCGACCTCACTGCCCTGAACGCCCAGGTCGACGCCGACGGCCGGGGGCCGGGCCGGGTCGCCGAGGACTACCTGACGGGCAAGGGCCTGCTGTAGGGGCCCGCTGTAGGGGCCAGCTGTCGGCGGTCCTGCTGTGGGCGGCGGCCTTGGTGGTGGCGGCTCTGCAACGGTCAGGAGGAGACGAGGACGCAGCCGGGGGGCATCCCGGGTTCGGTGCGCCAGGGGTGGTCGAAGACCTCCACGCCGTCGACCTCGGTCTTCACCACCCCGTTCGTGTCGAGGAAGGCGATCAGGGTCTCGAGGTCCGCGCGTCGGTCCTGGGCCACGAGCCAGCCCATCAGGCGCTGCTGGACCGGCACCAGGGTCTCCTCGAACGGCACGGTCGTGGCGTTCCAGAACTCGCGGACGGCGTCGCGGAGCATCGTCCAGTACTCCTCCGAGCACTGCGGCACCGAGCGGTAGTACTCCCACATGTCGACCGGCAGGACGTAGTCGAAGAACGTGGAGGTGACCTCGGGGGAGCCGTGGGCCAGGACGCTCCCGACCGTCATCTGCTTGGTGACGATGCGGTCGCCCAGGTCGGAGATCTGGTGACGCAGCTGGGTGGTCGAGGACTGGTCGGCCCGGATCCAGTAGTGGTAGACGGTCTCGCTGAGCACGTCGAAGGTGCCGGCGAGGAAGGCTCGCGTCATCACGGGCTGGTCCTCGTAGAAGAGGCCTTCGGGGAAGGCCAGGTCGAGGCCGTCCCAGAACGTGCGCCGGTAGACCTTGTTGACCGGGAACACGTCGGCCAGGATCCGCGGCATCTCCTGGATCCGCAGGTGGTCGCGGTCCACGGCGTGGTTGCGCTCCATCCGCTCGGTCGCGAACTGGCGCCGGCCGTTGTCGCGCACGAGCTTGCCGACGGACAGGTCCGAGCCGGTGCGCTCGAGCGCACCCACCAGGTGCTTCCAGGCGTCGGGCGGGAGGGTGTCGTCGCCGTCCACGAAGGTGAGGTACGGCGCGCTGCAGTGCCGGATGCCGGTGTTGCGCGCAGCGGACGGGCCGGCGTTCTCCTGGCTGACCACCCGGAAGCGACGGTCCCGGGCGGCCCAGGCGCGCGCGATGTCGGCGGAGGAGTCCGGAGAACCGTCGTCGACGATCACGACCTCGAACTCGCGCAGCGACTGGGCGGCGATGCTCGCGAGCGTCGTCTCGAGGTAGGCCGCGACGTTGTAGACCGGCAGCACCACGCTGAGCACCGGCGGTCGCGAGGCCGCACGGGCGCTCCGGGCGCGGCGTACGGCATCAAGGATCGGCATGTCAGCGGCGCTTCGACCCGCGTCGCGCACGAAGGCGCTGCCCGACCGCGAACCGCAGGCCGCCGAGCAGCCCGAGGGACTCGAGCTCCTGGACCCGTCCGCGGGCGTGCTTGATGATGCGGCGCTGGTCGGCCACCACGTCGGCCACCACGGCGAGCCGGCGCTCGGCGGGCTCTCGCGAGGACGTCTCGATCTGCTCGATCTCGGCCCACGTCGCCGGGTCGACCCGGCGGTGCAGGGAGATCTTGTGCATCTCCGCGAGGAACCGGTGGTAGTAGTCGGGCGTGTAGTGCACCCAGAACGGACCCCACGGGTGCTCGTCGTACGACGGGGCCTCGAGACCGCGCAGGTCGATCGACTCCCAGCCGTGGCGGTCGATGGCGTAGTCGTCGAGCCGCGCCCAGAAGGCGTTGGCGCCCTCGACGTCGAAGGCCGAGAGCTTGGCGTGCTCGCGCAGCGAGACGGGTCGTGGTTGGCCGGGCACGAGCACCCGGCCGGTGTTGTAGCCGCGGTGAACGACGACGACCGTGTGCGGGCACTCGCGCGCGATGAAGGCCGCGAACCGGTCCAGCGCCTCGGTCCACAGGGCGAAGTACGCGTCGGCATCGACGCCGTAGGAGAGGCGCGTGAGGTCACCGGCGTCGCGGTGACGCGCGTAGAGGTCCGTGAAGTGGGTCTTCCAGCGGTTGTCGGTCAGGTAGCGCCCGTCGGTCAGGCGGGCGACGCCGAAGTGCACGTCACCGAAGAAGTCGAGGATGAGGTAGTCCGGCTTGAGCTCGACCACCTGCGCCAGGAACTCGCGTCTCAGGTCGGAGCCGATGTTCCAGGTGTCGTAGTCGCTGAGCTCGCGGGTGGTCTCGAACCGTTCCTCGATGGGGGGAGACATCAGCGCGATGACCGAGCTCTGGTTGGCGCTCAGCACCACCTCGAAGTGGTCCCTGTAGCCCGGGTTGAAGCGGGAGTTGAAGTTGTCCCGGGTGACGCAGCTGCCGAAGACGCCCACCGTCTCGGCCGCACGACCCTCCGCAGCGGTGTCGTTCACCCCTCCGCCCTGACCGGGGCGCACGGGGCGAGGACCGGCTCGGTGTTCCTGTCCGGCCTGGTGGAGCGCAGAACCTCCTGCACGACGCGCTCACAGGACCCCCCACCGCGCTGGGGGAACGTCTCCTCGATGCGGCGCATGTACTCCGGCAGCGGCGCCCCTCCGTGCGCGATCGCCTCGGTGATGGCCACGACAGTCGCAGGGATGTCCGCCGTGACCGGGCCGAAGCCGTCCCGCTCGTAGTCGAAGTAGCCACGCTGTCCGACGTGCGCACCGGAGAGGACAGCCTCGCCGTCGAACTGGAAGTAGACGACGGGGCGCTCCAGGTAGGCGGCGTTGAACGCGATCGAGGAGTAGTCGGTGACCAGCACCCGGGCCCGGGCGAAGTACTCCTGCACGTCGTTGCCCTCGTAGAACAGGGTCGTCACGTGATCGGGCAGGTCGAGCTGCTCGAGCAGCTTCTGAAGGTTGGGGTGGGGGAGGAAGGCCAGCTTGAGACCGGCGTCGGCGCACGCCTTCGCCAGCGCCGGGTCGTTCAGCAGCCCGACCCACTCACGCACGAACTCCGACTCCAGGATGCTGCTGCCGAGGTTGCGCTCCTGGGAGCCGACGGCGAGGTTGTCCACCAGCCAGTTGCGCCAGGTGGGGGTCAGCAGCACGAGGTCGCGCTTCCCGCCGGGGAAGCGTCGTCCCATCTCGGCGAGCCGGTCGAACCGGGGGAGCCCGGTGAGGATCGTCTCCTTCGTCGTGAAGGGGTACGGCGTGTGGTCGCCCGCGATCGAGGCGAACTCCGGGACGGTGCTCACCACGAACAGGTCGATCCGCTTGTAGTTGAGCCAACGTGACAGGTCGTCCTTGATGACACCGTGCTGGAGGAAGGTGAAGTGCCACTTCGGCTCCATGAACTCCTGGATCTCCGGCGGGGACATCACGGGTACGTCCGCGTGCGAGGACAGCACGTGCGTGCAGCTGGCCATCAGAACCCGCCACTGGGTCGACCCGTGCGCGACGAGCCGGTCGCCGTGGCCCTCGGACTTGAGTCGCGCGTAGTCGGCGGAGTCCTTGGTGATCACGAACCACGCGTTGATGTCGCGATGGTGCTCGCGCACGTGCTTGAACAGGATCTCGCCGCTGTCCCCGGCGTCGTGGATCCGGTCGAGGAACACCCACGCGCCGGCGTACTTGCGACGGGGGAGCCTGGCCGCGGTGAGCCGCTTGTAGATCCTGGCCTGACGCGTCTTCGGCAGGTAGCGCTCCGGGTCGTAGTTCGAGCGCTTCTTCTTGACCATGAAGTTCTTCACCATGACCGGCGTCGCCTTGGTCGGCAGCACCGGGAACTGCTGGTCGAAGACCACCTTGGCCCACTCCCCGTCGATGCGGATCCGCACGTCGGGCTTGTAGCGCAGCCAGAGGATGCGCTCGCGCATCAGGACCCGGCCGAAGAAGCTCAGGTCGCGGGTCTTGGCGTGCCGCGGCGCGCTGATCTTGTCGCCGTTGTAGACGACCTCGGTCGGTGCCGGGCCGGTGAAGCGGTAGCGGGCGCGGACGAGGCCCTGGTCGGTGTCGAGCTTGTCGAGGAGTACGACGTCGTCGAGCCACGGCCGGTCGCGGTAGGCGAACATCGAGATCAGCCGCGCCTGCCCGCCCACCTCGAACTCGTGGGTGCTCAACGTCCTCTCGGGATCGACGCGCGCGAGCACCGCCCGCACGTTCTCGTGGAAGGCCTCGGTGAGCGGACCCTCGGTGATGGTCGAGACCGAGTTGTTCTGGGCGGCTTGGAAGTAGCCCGCGATCTCGTAGCAGATGAAGTGCTTGAGCCACACGGGAATCTCGCCGCGCAGCTCCTCGGCCCGGTCGAGGATCGCCAGGTAGCCGTAGGTGAACACGTCGGTGTAACGGCCCGGGTGGGTCATGCTCGTGCCGAGCGAGGAGCTCTGGTCGTCGCGCTTGCGGTAGTGGTAGCGAGTCGAGCGCAGGAAGCCCACCTGGGGGTTCTCGCTGTGCAGGAGGTAGAGCGAGCAGAAGTGGCCGTCCTCGAAGTTCGGCCGGATGCGTACGTCGTGCTCCAGCCCGTGCTCCCGGATGACCGACAGCCTGAAGAAGGCGGCGGGTGAGCTCCCGTGGAAGCGCCCGTTGGCCTCGTTGAGGTCGACCAGCCGGTCGTAGCGGAAGAACGTCTCCAGCGGGTGCCGGTTGCTGAGCCGGCCGGTGGACTCGTACCAGAGCCAGCGGTTGACAGCCACCATGTCGGCCCGCGTGTTCTGCTCGAGGAAGTCGTTCACCGTCTGCAGGTAGTTGTCGTCGATGACGTCGTCGGGATCCGGGAACGTCACCCACTCGCCCCGGGCGTTCGCCACCCCGTTGTTGCGGGCCGCACCCTGGCCGGCGTTCTCCTGCGAGAGCACCCGCACGGTGCCGGGACGACGCTGGGCCCACTCCTCGAGCACGCGCAGCGAGCCGTCGGTCGACCCGTCGTCGACGAGAACGACCTCGACCCGGTCGAGGCCGTAGGTCTGGTTCTCGATGGAGGCGATGAACTCCGGGAGGTAGCGCTCGACGTTGTGGACCGCCGTGACGATCGAGAAGCGCGGGAGCTGGGGGGAGGTCATGTCGCGAGCCTATTCACTTCCTGCTGCGACCATTCGTCGCAGCGGTGGTCCGAGGTAGCGGTCGAGGGAGCTCGCATAGGTCGCGGTCATGTGCGAGCCGTCGAAGTAGGTCACCACACCGCCGATGACCGCGCCGCAGGTCGCGGTCGGGCAGATGTGGTCGGTGAGGTCGAGGAAACGGATGCGCGGGGATCCCACGCCCCCCACGGCGTCCTCGGACTGGTCCTCGGGGAGCCAGGTGTCGCGCGGGCCGTCGCAGGCGGTGAGGTCGTCGGGGTGCTGGGCCAGGCAGTCCGGGATCGAGTCGTCCGGGGCCGGGGTGTCGCGCAGCACCAGCACGTCGAGACCGGCGTCGTCCCACTCGCGCAGCACCGCCTCCATGCCGTCGCGGTAGAGCGCCCCGCTGTCCTCGAAGGACTTGCCCTCGGCGCCGACCGAGATGCGGTTGGTGTAGACGACGGCATCGGGCTTGCTGCGCGCCACCGCCTTCGCGGTGCGTCCGACCCACGCCTCGCAGGCGTCGGTGTTGGCGGGAGTGGGGAAGGCCTGACGGGTCTCTGCCGCGGCACACTGAGAGGCCAGGTAGGTCGTGACGTGCCAGTCGTAGCGCTTGGCGAGCCGTTCCACCGCGGGCAGCCACTGCCCGGCGTGCGAGTTGCCGACGAGCGCGATCTCGACTTTGCTGTCCTCGTCGCCGAAGCTGCAGCGCACCTGCCGGAAGCCCGGCAGGTAGGAGAAGCAGTCCTTGCCGCCGGAGACGTCCGCGTAGGCGTTCGACCTGTCGGAGGCGGCGTCGGCCGGGGCCGGGACGATCTGGTCGTAGGGCACCGGCTTGCAGGCACCCGGGTCGTCCAGCGCCGCCGCTCCGAAGCAGGGGCCGCGGTCGGCGATGGCCCGCGCGAGCTGGGCCTCGGACTGAGCCTGCCGGTGGTCGACCTCGCGCAGCTGCAGTCCAGCGAGGGCGATCACCACCACCATTCCGGCGGCTCCGAGCAGGAACGGCTTGCGCAGGGGGTTGCCCCACTGCGGCGTACGGAAGAAGTCCTCGACGTACTTCTTGGTGAGCCAGGCCAGCACCAGGGTCAGGGCCAGGGCGGCCACCCGGTCGAGGTTGTCGATGTCGTGGCCCCGCAGCTGCGGGATCAGCACGATCAACGGCCAGTGCCACAGGTAGACCGAGTAGGACACGTCGCCGAGCCACTGCATCGGCCGCACGGCGAGCAGGGGGCCGGGCGAGAGACGGGTCATCGGGGAGTGCGCGCCGATCACGACGGCCGTGCCCACGACGGGCAGGAGCGCCTGCCACCCTGGGAAGGGCGTCCTTCCCGTGTAGGCCAAGGCGGTCCAGGCGATCGCGGCGAACCCCACCCAGGCGAGCACGACGCGCCGGGGGGTCGAGAGCAACGCAGGCAGGTCGCGCCGCTGGCGTACGGCGACCACGACGGCGAGCAGGCCACCGACTCCGAGCTCCCACATGCGCGTCGGCGTGACGAAGTACGCCGCCGACGGGTTGCTCGCGGTCTCGTGGACCGAGTAGGCGAGGGAGACGATCACCAGGACAGCCAGCCCGCCGAGCACGGCCACGTCACGGTTCCAGCGCAGGCGGGCGGCGAGCAGCACCATGCCGAGGATCAGGATCGGCCAGACGAAGTAGAACTGCTCCTCGACCGAGAGCGACCAGAAGTGCTGCACCGGGCTCGGTGCGTTCTCGGCCGCCAGGTAGTCCACGGAGTCACGGGCGAGCAGCCAGTTGACGACGTACAGCGTCGCGGCGCGTGCCTGCCGAGCGGTGTTTGCCCACTGGGTGTCGGGGGCGCCGAGCCGGGACAGGACCAGGGTCGTCGTCAGCACGAGCAGTGACGCCGGCAGCAGCCGCCGGATGCGACGGCCCCAGAACTTCGCCAGGTCGCGTCCCCCCGCCGGTGGCTTCTGCATCAGGTGGAGCGTGATCAGGAAGCCCGAGATGACGAAGAAGACGTCGACACCGGCGAAACCGCCGGTCAGGCTCGACGGGAAGAGGTGATAGATCACCACGAGCGAGACCGCGACCGCGCGCAGGCCCTGGATGTCGGTGCGCACCACCGTGCCCCGGTCGGTGCGGTTGCCGTCACGGCCCGGCCCCGGTGGTGTCCCTTCGGGCGCGCCTGGGGGGTCGCTGACGCCGGATGACCCGGAACCGAGGGTGGTCGCGCTCATTCGGTGGATCGTACTGCGGCAGGCGGGCCGCTCCGCTCAGGCAGTCGGCGTGTGCGCCCACGGCTGTCCGCGGGCGTGTGACGGAGGTAACTCTGTGGCCCCGTTCCGCTCTCCGTACGTCCGGCGTAGCCTCGAACTGCACGATTCATGAGTAGTGCGGTACCCACCCTGGGACTGCAACGAAAGGGATGTCGTCTGATGGCCCGTATCGGGGTTGTTGGCGCCGGACGTGTCGGCGCCGTACTGTCCGCGGCTCTTCGCGCCGCCGGTCACGAGGTCGTGGCCGCAGCCGGAGACTCGCCTGCCTCCCTGCACCGCATCGACTCGATGCTCCCCGGCGTCCGTGTCGCCAAGCCGACCGACGTCGCCCGTGCCTGCGACCTGTTGCTGCTCACCGTGCCCGACGACATGCTCGGCAACGTCATCACGACGCTGGTCGGAGCCGGTGCCGTCCGCGAGGGTCAGGTCGTCCTGCACACCTCCGGTCGCCACGGTCTCGCGGTGCTGGAACCGGCGACGTCCGTCGGCGCCCGCGCGATCGCGATGCACCCCGCCATGACCTTCACCGGCACCGAGCTCGACCTGGACCGGCTGAGCGGCTGCGTCTTCGGCATCACCGCCGGAGAGGGCGAGCGGGGCTACGCCGAGGCGCTGGTCGCCGACCTGGGCGGCCTCCCGCTGTGGGTGCCCGAGGACAAGCGCACGCTCTACCACGCCGGTCTGGCCCACGGCGCGAACCACCTCGTGACCCTGGTCAGCCAGGCGATGGAGCTCCTCGCCGCCTCCGGCGCCGAGGACCCGGCCGCCGTGCTCCGGCCGCTGCTCACCGCCGCCCTCGACAACGCCCTCGCCTCCGGCGACGCGGCCCTCACCGGCCCGATCGTGCGCGGCGACGTCCGCACCGTCCAGGCCCACCTCGATGACATCGCCGAGAACGCGCCGGCCACCATCCCGTCGTACGTCGCGATGGCGAAGGCCACGGCCGACCGGGCCGTGCTCGACGGCCGTCTGCTGCCGATCCGTGCCGTCCGTCTGGTGCGGATGCTCGACGAGGCGCTGCTGGGCGTCGGTGAGGCCTCGGCGGTCCAGGCGGCCCTGAGCGGTCGCCGCCGGAGCGTCCGGGGCACCCGGAGCGACTCTCGATGACCGCTCCACCCCTCCTCGCGAACAGTCGCGAGGAGCTTCGGTCTGCTCTGAGCGCCTTCTCGGCCCCTGTCGCCCTCGTGCCCACCATGGGCGCCCTGCACGCCGGGCACGCCTCCCTGATGGGCCGGGCCCGGCGGGAGATCGGGCCGGGCGCCCCGCTGGTGGCCTCGATCTTCGTGAACCCGATGCAGTTCGCGCCGGGTGAGGACCTCGACCGCTACCCGCGCACCTTCGAGGTCGACCTGGAGATCTGTGCGGAGCAGGGCGTCGACGTCGTCTTCGCGCCGTCCGTGGACGAGGTCTACCCGGGGGGCGACCCCCAGGTCACCGTCGACCCCGGACCGCTGGCGCGGGTGCTGGAGGGTGCCTCGCGGCCGACCCACTTCCACGGCGTGCTCACGGTGGTCGCGAAGCTCTTCGGGCTGGTGCGCCCCGACGTGGCGGTGTTCGGCGAGAAGGACTACCAACAGCTCACGCTGATCCGCCGGATGGTCGCCGACCTGTGCATGGGCGTCGAGGTCGTGGGCGCGGAGACGCTGCGAGAGCCCACGGGTCTGGCGCTGTCGAGCCGCAACCACTACCTCGACGAGGACCAGGCCCGGCGCGCGATCGCCCTGTCGCGCACGCTGTTCGCCGCACGGGCCGCCGCCAGGTACGGCGCCGGCCCGGCGATCGAGGCCGCACGCCACGAGCTGCGGCACGCCCGCGGGGTCGACCTGGAGTACCTCGAGCTGAGGGCCCCCGACCTCGGTCCCGCTCCCGAGACCGGTCCCGCCCGGCTGCTGATCGCCGCGCGCGTGGGGTCCACCCGACTGATCGACAACCTCGCCCTCCAGCTGAACGGAGACAGCTGATGCTGCGCACGATGATGGAGAGCAAGATCCACCGCGCGAACCTCACCCAGGCCGGCCTGCACTACGTCGGGTCGGTGACCGTGGACGAGGACCTGCTGGACGCCGCAGACCTGCTGCCGGGCGAGCTCGTGCACATCGTCGACGCCGACAACCGGATCGTCGACAGGGGCACCGACCCCGCTGAGGCGCCGGCCGGCGCCGGGCTGGTGCGTGGCGACCTGCACGTGCCGGCCGGCCGCTAGCCTGCTGGGATGACCCTCACCGGTTCGCTTCCCGCTCGGCTGACCTCGGGCGAGCCTGGCTGGACCACCGACGCCGACGTGGTCGTGATCGGCTCCGGGATCGCCGGCCTGACCGCGGCGCTGCGGTTGCGCGACTCGGTCGAGAAGGTCCTCGTCGTGACCAAGGACGTGCTCTCGGCGGGCTCGACACAGTGGGCGCAGGGCGGGATCGCCGCCGCGCTCGGGCCGGGGGACACCCCCGAGCAGCACGAGCTGGACACCCTCGTGGCCGGGGCAGGGGCCTGCGACGCCGAGGCCGTGAGCATCCTGGTCAACGAGGGACCCGAGGCCGTGCGCGAGCTGATCGCGCTCGGCGCCAACTTCGACCACTCCCCGGAGGGGGTGCTCTCCCTGACCCGTGAGGGTGGGCACCACCGTGACCGCATCGCGCACGCGGGCGGCGACGCCACCGGCGCCGAGATCCAGCGGGCGCTCGTCGCAGCGGTGCACGCGGCGCCGGACATCGAGGTCGTCGAGCACGCGCTCGCCGTCGACCTTCTGCTCGCGGCCGACGGTGGCGTGGCGGGGATCACCCTGCACGTGATGGGCGAGGGCCAGCGCGACGGTGTCGGGGCGGTCCGCTGCCGCGCCGTCGTACTCGCCTCGGGAGGGCTCGGCCAGGTGTTCTCCCAGACCACCAACCCGTCGGTGTCCACCGGGGACGGCATGGCCCTGGCCCTGCGGGCGGGGGCCGTGCTGCGCGACCTGGAGTTCGTCCAGTTCCACCCGACGGTGATGTACCTCGGCCCCCACTCGGTGGGCCAGCAGCCGCTGATCAGCGAGGCGGTCCGCGGGGAGGGGGCGGTCCTCGTGGACTTCGAGGGCAACCGGTTCATGCAGGGCCAGCACGAGCTCGCGGACCTGGCCCCCCGCGACGTCGTCGCCAAGGCCATCACCCGGCGGATGCACGAGGCCGGGCACGCCCACATGTGGCTCGACGCGACCCACCTCGGCCTGGAGTTCTGGGAGCGGCGCTTCCCCACCATCCTGGCGACCTGTCGCCAGCACGGCGTCGACCCGGTGACGCAGCTGATCCCGGTCGCGCCGGCGTGCCACTACGCCTCGGGCGGGGTCGCGACCGACCTGTGGGGCCGTTCCGACCTGCCGGGGCTCTACGCGACCGGCGAGGTCGCCTGCTCCGGTGTCCACGGCGCCAACCGGCTGGCCTCCAACTCACTGCTCGAGGGCCTGGTCTTCTCGCGGCGGATCGCCGAGGTGCTCCCCGCCGAGCTCCGGCCGTACGCCGAGCCGGTGCCCGACGGCCGCGTCCCGGGCGTGGTCGCCGCCGACATCCGGCCCGACCTGCAGGCCGTGATGACCGAGCAGGTCGGCGTGCTGCGTGCCGCCGGAGGCCTCGACACCGCTGTGCACGAGCTGGCCGCCCTGGCCGGCAAGCCGGGAGAGATGGGTACCTCGGCGTGGGAGGCGACCAACCTGCTCACCATCAGCACGGCGCTGGCCGAGGCCGCACGCCTGCGTCGCGAGACGCGCGGATCGCACTGGCGGGAGGACTTCCCCGACCGCGACGACGAGCACTGGTCCGGCCACATCGACGCCCGTATGTCGCCGACCGGCCTCGAGCTGTCCTTCCACCCGGCGCCACCGACCGATGGAGGAACCTCGTGAATGCGCGGACGCCGTACGCCGAGCTGCCGGCCGTGCTGGTCGCCGAGCTCGAGGTCGCGGGTCTCGACCCGCGCGCCGTGCACGACCAGATCGTCGGCGCCCTCGAGGAGGACCTGCCGGATGGCGGTGAGGACGTCACCAGCGTCTCGACCATCCCGGCGGACGCCCTCGGGGTGGCCGACTTCAACGCTCGCGAGCCGGGCGTCGTGGCCGGTCTCGGTATCGCGGCCCTGGTCTTCGCCTACGTCCTGGGTGAGGAGGCCGTGGTCATCGACCGGCTGCCCGACGGTTCGCACGTGGAGGCGGGTGAGACCGTGATGCGCGTCTCGGGTCCCACACGAGGGCTGCTGACGGCCGAACGGACGGCGCTGAACTTCGCCTCGCACCTCTCCGGGGTCGCGACCGCGACGTCGCGGTGGGTGGAGGCGTTCGAGGGCACGAGGGCGCGGGTCCTGGACACCCGCAAGACGCTGCCGAGCTTCCGGGCGCTGCAGAAGTACGCCGTGCACTGCGGCGGCGGCGTCAACCACCGGTTCTCGCTCTGCGACATGGCGATGGTCAAGGACAACCACGTGATCGCCGCGGGCGGTGTCGTTCCGGCCTTCGAAGCCGTGCGTGCGGCCTACCCGGACGTCCAGGTGGAGGTCGAGGTGACCGACCTCGAGCAGCTGCGTGAGCTGCTCGACGTGGGCTGTGACCGGATCCTGCTCGACAACATGACCGACGAGATGATGGCCGAGGCGGTCCGGATCACCGACGAGCACCCCACCGCGCGCTCCTCGCGGGCGACGCTGGAGGCGTCCGGTGGGCTCACCCTCGAACGCGCCCGTGACGTTGCGCGGACCGGCGTGGACTTCATCTCCGTCGGGGCGCTCACCCACTCCGTGGTCGTCTTCGACCTCGGGATGGACCTGCAGTGACCCTGCTCTGCGCCGACATCGGCAACTCGCACACTGTGATCGGGCTCCTCGACGACGGTGAGGTGCTCGACCACTGGCGGGTGGCGACCGACGAGCGGCGTACGGCCGACGAGTGGGCGGTCCTGCTCAAGGGGCTGCTGCGCGAGAGCACGGTCTCCGACGACGTGACCGGCATCGCCGTGTGCGCCACCGTTCCGGCGGTGCTTCACGAGTGGCGGGACATGCTCGTGCGTCACTACGGGACGGTGCGCAACGTCGTCGTCGAGCCGGGCGTGCGGACCGGCGTACCCGTGCTGATGGACAACCCCCGCGAGGTCGGGGCCGACCGCGTCGTCAACGCCCTCGCTGCGGCCAAGCTGTACGACGGGCCGGCGATCGTCGTCGACTTCGGGACGGCGACTACCTTCGACGTGGTCAGCCCGCGCGGGGAGTACATCGGGGGAGCGATCTCCCCCGGCATCGACATCTCGCTCGAGGCGCTCGGCCGCCGGGGCGCTCAGCTCCGCAAGGTCGAGCTGCTACGGCCGCGCACCGTGATCGCCAAGAACACCGTCGAGGCGCTCCAGTCGGGCATGGTCTTCGGCTTCGCCAGCCAGGTCGACGGCATCGTCGCGCGGATGATCGAGGAGCTAGGCGTACCGACCGACACGGTGCACGTCATCGCCACCGGCGGACTGGCCCCGATCGTGGTCGACGAGTGTCGCTCCTTCACCGCCCGCCAGCCCTGGCTCACCCTCCTGGGCCTCGAGCTGGTGTTCGCCCGCAACTCCTGAGGGCCGGCCCCCCTCACCACCGGAGGGATAGTCCGAGACGATTCCGTCGTCCTACCGGCGTGTCGGCGACGGGAACGTCTCGGAGTATCCCGGCCGTCGGACTGTCCCGTCGCCCTGCTCCAGGTGTCAGCGTGGGGTGGGGAGCAAAGTAGCGTGTGCGCCATGAGTGACCAGCCCGACTCCGCCCGATCTGAGACCCCTGCCGACGACCTCCCCGAGCAGATGCAGGTGCGCCTGGAGAAGCGGCAGCGGTTGCTGGACGCGGGCCGTCAGGCCTACCCGACCGTCGTCGAGCGCACCCACACGATCCTCCAGCTCCGCGAGACCTACGACGCGCAGGAGCTCGAGCCGGACACCCGGACAGGGGAGCGTGTTGCCCTGACGGGACGGGTGATCTTCCAGCGCAACACCGGCAAGCTCTGCTTCGCGCGGCTCCGCGAGGGCGACGGCTCGGAGATCCAGGTGATGCTGAGCCTGGCTGAGGTCGGCGAGGAGTCCCTGGCCGACTTCAAGGCGCTCGTCGACATCGGGGACCTGCTGGCGGTCCGGGGCGAGGTGATCACCAGCCGAAGGGGCGAGCTGTCGGTCTCGGTGACCGAGTGGGAGCTGGCCGCGAAGACCCTGCGCCCGCTGCCCAACGAGCACCGCCCGCTCTCCGACGAGGCCCGCATCCGGTTGCGCTACGTCGACATGATGGTCCGGCCCGAGGCGCGGGACATGGTGCGCACCAAGGCCACCGTCCTGCGCAGCCTGCGCCGGACCCTTGACGAGCGTGGTTACACCGAGGTCGAGACGCCGATCCTCCAGCTGACCAACGGGGGCGCCGCGGCCCGGCCGTTCCGGACCCACCTGAACGCCCTCGACCAGCCGATGCTGCTGCGGATCGCGCTGGAGCTTGACCTCAAGCGCGCCATGATCGGCGGCGTCGAGAAGGTCTACGAGATCGGCCGCACCTTCCGCAACGAGGGTCTCGACTCCACCCACGCGGCGGAGTTCTCCATGCTGGAGGCCTACGAGGCCTACGGGGACCAGTTCACGATGATGGAGCTGACCAAGGCGCTCGTGCTGAACGCTGCGCGGGCGGTCGGGCGCACCGTGGTGCCAGGTCGCGACGGGTCCGAGATCGATCTCGAGGGGGAGTGGCGCCAGGCCTCGATCCTGGACCTCGTCTCCGAGGCGGTAGGCCAGGAAGTCACCGTGGAAACGTCCGAGGAAACCCTCCGCCAGATCTCCGCGGCCCGTGACATCGAGCTGCAGCCGAAATGGGGATCCGCGGAAATAGTTGTGGAAATCTACGAACAGCTCGTCGAGGACCATCTGATCAACCCGACCTTCGTGATGGATTACCCGTCTGCGGTCAAGCCGCTGGCGAAGGCACACCGCAGCGAACCCGGTCTGAACGAGGCGTGGGACCTCATCATCAACGGCGTCGAGCTGGCGCCGGCGTACTCCGAGCTCAACGACCCGGTCGTCCAGCGCGAGCGTCTCCAGGCCCAGTCCGCGCTGGCTGCGCAGGGCGATCCCGAGGCCATGGAGCTCGACGAGGTCTTCCTCAAGGCGATGGAGTACGGCATGCCGCCCGCCGGTGGACTGGGCATGGGCGTCGACCGTTTGATCATGCTGTTCACCGGAGCAGGTATTCGGGAGACGATTCTGTTTCCGTTGTTGCGCCCCGAGTGAGGCATTTCGTTCTCACATAGTGGTCTGTTAGCCTGCCATTGGAAAAATCGCCCGAACAATTACGAGGATGGCATTTTCATGGCGCAGAAAGTCAACATCGTGCTGGTGGACGACATCGACCAGAGCGACGCCGACGAAACGGTGACCTTCGGTCTTGACGGCAGGGAATATGCCATCGACCTGAGTACCAAGCACGCGGGCGAGCTCCGTGACGCGCTGGCCCTCTACGTCGGGCACGCCCGGCCGGTCAGCAGCCGGGGCGGACGCCGCAGCACCGCCAAGGCCGCGTCCACCGGTGCTGCCGCCTCCGAGATCCGTGCGTGGGCCCGCGAGAACGGCTTCGACGTCCCCGAGCGTGGCCGAGTCGCCGCCGAGGTGCGCGAGGCGTACGCCGCCGCCCACTGACCCACCCACGCTCCGAGACCACCCTCGCGCCGAGGACAGCTGTCCCTCGCGCCGAGGGTGGTCCTCTGTCCGGGGCCCGGCCGCGCCTTCTAGGCTGCACGAATGCCTGACTCAGCAGCCCGGACCGTCTTCGACCCTGCTGCTGAAGGCGTCAACGCCTACCAGCTGCTGACCGCGCTGGTGGTGCCGCGCCCGATCGCCTGGGTCTCCACCCTCGACGCCGGCGGCCGGGGCAACCTCGCCCCGCACTCCTTCTTCACGGTCGCGAGCGGTCGTCCTCCCGTGATCCTGTTCAGCTCCCTGGGGCGCAAGGACACGGTGCGCAACATCGAGGAGACCGGCGAGTTCGTCGTCAGCTTCTCCTCGGAGTCCCTGATCGAGCAGATCAACAACAGCAGTGCCGCCTTCGAGCACGGGGACGACGAGGCGGAGCGGCTCGGTATCGCTACCGAGCCCTCCCAGACGGTGGCCCCACCACGGGTGGCCGCCTCCCCGGCCTCGATCGAGTGCCGCCTCGAGCGCATCGTCGAGGTGGGGACGGCCTTCGTCGTGTTCGGGGCGGTCTCCGCGATCACGGTGCGCGACGACGTGCTCGAGGACGGTCACCCGGCGATGCGGCACCTGCGGCCCGTCTCACGTCTCGGACGCAACGAGTGGGGTCGTCCCCCCGAGGTCTTCGACCTGGTGCGGCCGCAGAAGCCGGAGGACGTGCTCTGACCCACCTGCCTAGAGTGGCGAGTGCCTCCGGACAATCTCGACGACAGCCCACCGCCCTTCAGGGGGCGGCCGATCATGGACCAGGTCTGGGGCGATCTCGTCTTCCTGCACTGGCGGATCGACGAGGCGGAGGTCACGCCGTACCTCCCGCCGGGTTGCCGCCCGGACGTGCACGACGGCTCGAGCTGGGTCGGGCTGATCGGCTTCGAGATGCGGGAGGCGGGGTTCGGCTACGGCCACCCGATCCCGTTCTTCGGCGACTTCGGCGAGATAAACGTGCGGCTCTACTCCACCGACGACGAGGGCCACAAGGGTGTCGTCTTCCGGTCGCTGGAGGCCGAGCGCCTTGCCGTGACGGCCTTCGCGGGCGCTGCCGGGGTGCGCTACCGATGGTCGCGGATCCGGGTGCAGCGGCCTCCCGGTGCCCTGGGCTACCGCAGCTCCCGGCTGGCCCCGCCGGGCCGGGGGGCGACCACCGACTTCGCGGTCCGCACCACAGACGTCGAGGTCAGGGACCCGCTCAGCGTCTTCCTGACCGCCCGCTGGGGCATGCACCACCGGATCGGACCGTGGCCGATGTGGGTGCCCAACACTCACCGCCCCTGGCCGCTCCGAGCCGCCGAGCTGCTGCACTGCGACGACGAGCTGGTCGCGGCGGCCGGCTTCCCGGGCGTGACCGACCGGCCCCCCGAGTCGGTCCTGTGGTCGCCCGGGGTGCGGACGCAGTTCGGGCGTCCACGACGTACGTCGGTGCCTGTTCGCTCAGAGCGATAACCCTCTTGGTGTGGAACACGTAGGCTGGGCGAAGGGTTTAACCGGCCGTGCGGGTCGCACTGGTCGACCCTGCAGAGTCTTGAGGAGTAGCCCATGTTCGAGCGGTTCACCGACCGAGCCCGACGAGTCGTCGTGCTGGCCCAAGAAGAGGCCCGCATGCTCTCGCACAACTACATCGGGACCGAGCACATCCTGCTCGGTCTCATCCACGAGGGCGACGGCATTGCCGCCAAG
>JBKJON010000266.1:0-2512 GCA_046595715.1 Marmoricola sp. | reverse complement strand
GAACCACGGCGATAGTCGCCGCGATGCCGACCACGACAAGGACGGGCCGACCCTCACGCGGTCCGATGCGGGCAGAGACCCACCTGCCGGTCAGCACCAGAGCCACCAGGAACACGGATACAACCCAGGCCGTCACCGAGCGGTTCAGCACGATAAGGACCAGGAGCACCGGGAAGATGGCCACGTTGAGCCGGCGTCGTCGGGCAAGGGCCAGCGCAAGCGCGAAGGCGAGCACCGCTCCGTAGTCGTTCTTGGCGAACTGAGCCTGGAGGATGAACTCGTCTCCCCGGTAGCGAGTGCTGGGGTTGAGGAGCAGCACAACCAGGGTCGAGGCGACAATGAGAGTGAAGGAGAGCTCGAGGCAGCGCAAGATGGTCCTGCTGTCCAGGAGCGCAGTGGCTACCAGGGTGATGGCCAACAACGGCAGGTAGGTGCGCAGTCGCTCCGCCGTGTAGGCAGAGTCGTCACTCCACAGCACCGACAAGGCAATGACCGTGGTCATGAGGAGCTGCCATCCCGGGACATTCGCAGTGGGGCTGCGTATGAACGCAGCAACTAGAACACCCAGCGGAAGGAGCAGCGCCAGCTTCGTGATTCCGCCGAGCAGCAGGGCGTCGTAAGCCAGGATCGGGGCCGCGACCAGCACGACGCGCGCCAGTGTGAGGCTCGGCTCCTCAAAGGTGAACGGTCGATGCATCATCGCTAAATCAGTACAGGTAGCACGCGAGCAGTGACTGCGGAGTCAAATTGCGACACTACGTTGACGTCCTCGATCTCGCAGTGCGCCACGTCTACCAGCATCAGGACCGCAGCGTCGCCCACGCCTTGAAGAGTCCCTGTGTCCACGACGTCCGCGAGCGAGTCAACCGTTCGAAACGAGTTGCCCACTTCTGCCTCAAGAGCCTCGATGAGGGGGCGAGCGCGTGCGTCCAGCCGATCGGTCTGTCCAGGCAGGAAGGTGATCACGACGGGTCCGCCGCGCGACAAGGTGCGCAGGGCTAGGACGACCCGGCGCACGCCTTGCTCCGACTGCCGCGCACTTCCGTGTCGCAGACTGATGGCCGATCGCAGCTGCGAGCCGCGGGTTACACGCATCCAGCGCGCTTCTCCGAGAATCCGCCGCGACATCGTTAGTCCGACTCCAAGGATGACCAGCAGCAGCCCCACCAAACCTGCCATGGAGCTGAGGTACTCCACGATCCCCCTGGTGCTTGAGGGCGAGGCACCCGACGCACGACGGATGACGCGAGCCGGGCTGCCGGCATCGATGGATGCTTGCAGCTTGGCGCGCTGCTGACCGTCCTGCTGCAGGCGATTGTTAAGGATCGTCTGCTCGGCGGCCGCGCGAGGAGCCAGCACGTTGGGGTTCGGCAGGCCCCGCCCCGGGTTTGCGACGCCGTAGCTGGCCAGGGCTTCGCGGATCCGGGCAGCTGCACGCTGGAGCTCGGTGATCGCTTCGGCGCCAGACTTGTCCAGAGCCGAGAGCTGGGCACGCAGCGGGTCGACGTTCGAGGACTTGAGACGGCCGACGAAGCCGGCGGCCGTCGCGTTCACGGCTCTGACCGCTCGTGCCCCGTCGACTGCTTCGACGGTCAAGGTGACGACGTCGGAGTTCGAGTCGGTGGAATACGTCAAGGATCCGGCAAGCTCTCCGGCAGACATTCCCGCCTCCGATGACACTTTGTCGAGGAAGCCGGGCAGGTAGAGCTCGGCCATCTGGGTGTTGGTGTAGCGCTCGGGACTCGAGGCGTAGGTCCCGCCCAGGGCAGCGGGTGGGGAGATCAGCATCTCTGAGCTGGCTTCGTACACGGTCCTGTTGCTCTGGCTGACGTACAGCACGATGACGGCCACTCCCAGCAAGCTGAACAAGGCAAAGAGTCGCCAACGCAACCTGAGGTAGTCGAGTAGTTCCATGGGGTCAACCTTCCAGCTCTGACTTCGAGTCCAGCATGTTCGTGCGGCCGAGGACGGGTGTGCACTCGGAGGCAACCTGCTTCCACGTGGCGCAGTTGAGTCCGGGCAGGCCAAGTAAGGCACCCAGCTCGGCGAGATCGACATCCAGGTCCCTCACCAGCCTCTCCATCTGCGCGACGGAGATGGCGGGCCGGGAGCGCGCGTCCAACCTTTTGACGTACTCCCTGACAATGACGCCAGGCACGAAAGGTCGCATCCGCTCGCCCAGCCAGGAGTGGCGAAGCAGCCGCCGGGCCAGTGAAGGGCGCACGATGGTGGAGGTCTCGTTGTTGCGCGGACGCATCGGCTCGACTAGAACGTCTGCTGGAACCTCGAGGAAGTCGAGCACCCGCGTTACCTCTACGCACGGTTCTGCAGCGAAGGCTTCGGTGAAGACCGGCAGGATGCGGTCGGCGGGAAAGATCTCGAGCCACTGACGAAGCTGCAGTGCGTAACGGCTGTAGTCCACTAGGCCAGGCACCTCGTGCAGCGCGTCACCGAACGCCATGCTGCGTCCCCCCAGCAGCCATTCGAAGCGGTACTGAGAGATCGATCGCTC
>JBKJON010000125.1:0-4888 GCA_046595715.1 Marmoricola sp. | reverse complement strand
GAGTGGACCGAGGGACCGACCGGCTTCGGCGCCCGCCTGCTGCTCGACTGGCTCGGGCAGGACGAGCCACTCGCCGGAGTGAGGTCCCCGGCGTAGGACCGATCAGCCCTCGGGGCTCCAGACCTTCTTGGCCACCAGCAGGCCGTCTCCCACGGGGAGCAGGACCGGCAGCAGGGACTCGTGCTCCAGGACGGCGCGACCGAGCTCGCGGATCGCGACCGTCTCCTCGTCACGCTGGGCGGGATCGGCGACCCGGTCGTGCCACAGGGCGTTGTCGAAGGCCACCACGCCCCCGGGACGCAGCAGGCGCATCGCCTCGGTGAGGTAGTCGACGTACTCGTGCTTGTCGCCGTCGCAGAAGACCATGTCGTAGTGGCCGTCGGTCAGGCGGGGGATGACCTCCAGCGCCGGGCCCGGGATGAGCCGGAAGCGCTGGGACGCGATGCCGGCCTCGGTGAAGCCCTGCCTGGCCAGGCGCTGGTGCTCGGCCTGCGTGTCGACGGTGGTGAGCACGCCGTCAGGGCGCATGCCGCGCAGCAGGTAGAGACCGGAGACGCCGGTGCCGGTGCCGATCTCGACCACCGCGCGCGCCTCCAGCAGCGAGGCGACGAAGCGGAGCGTGGCGCCGCCTCCCGAGCCGATCGGGGTGACGCCGACTTCCTCGGAGCGTGCCCGGGCGTTGGCCAGGACCTCGTCCTCGGCGACGAACTCCTCGGCGTAGGTCCAGCTCGTGGGCTTCAGTGGCGTGACGATGACGATCTCCTGACGTGCGTGGCCTTGATGAATGGACCCTACCGTCCGGAGCGGACCCGATCAGCCAGCAGAGCCGGTCGGCGGAGCGGGGAAGCGTGGAGCGGGAACAAAGCGCACCATGCGGTTCGTTCTGTGGACGTGAAGAACCTCATGGGCGGTTGCTGGCTTGTCTTCAGCCACGTCTCAGGGAACCTCCCTAGCGTTGACCCATGGTGAATCTCTCGCACGACGCCGTGGGCGCACAGCCGGCCGGCGCCACGGACCCCCGGCTCGGCTGGGACCAGATCGTGACCGACCACTCGGCCCGCGTCTTCCGCCTCGCCTACCGCCTGACCGGAAACCGTCACGACGCCGAGGACCTGACCCAGGAAGTCTTCGTCCGGGTGTTCCGGTCGCTGCACACCTACACGCCCGGCACGATGGAGGGCTGGCTGCACCGGATCACCACCAACCTCTTCCTCGACCAGGCCCGCCGCAAGCAGCGGATCCGATTCGACGCCCTCAGCGACGAGGCCGCCGGACGGTTGCCCAGCGCCCTGCCGACGCCGGACGTGCACCAGATGGACCGGATGTTCGACGCCGACGTCGAGGCCGCGCTCGCCTCCCTCGCCCCGGACTTCCGCGCCGCCGTCGTGCTCTGCGACGTCGAGGGCCTCTCCTACGAGGAGATCGCCGACGTGCTCGGCCTCAAGCTCGGCACCGTCCGCTCGCGCATTCACCGTGGCCGTGGACAGCTGCGTGCCGCCCTGGCGCACCGCGCCCCCTCGGCCGGCCGCACCCGCTTCGCCGGACCTCGTCTGGCTGAACAGGTGCGGTGATGCTGAGCCTGAGTGGTCACATCGGTGCGAAGGCATCGGCACTGGTCGACGGCCAGCTCTCCGCAACGGAGGAGGAGCGGGCCTGGTCGCACGTCCTGACGTGCCCTGGGTGTCGCCGTCTCGTCGAGCGTGAGGGCTGGGTCAAGCGCCAGCTCGGATCACTCTCCGTCCCCGAAGCCGCCACCCCGCCCCCGCAGCTGCTCGGCTCGCTCTACGCGGTCGATGCCTGGGCGGCGGTGGACGAGATCGAGCGGCACTCGCGTCGCCGTCGTACGACCATGGTGGTCGTGGGGGGCGGTGCCGTAGGGGCCGCCGTGTTCGGGCTGCTGACCATCACCGGGGGGGCGGCGCGCAACGTCCCGACCGGTCCGTCGCCAGCCACTATCCGGATGGACAACACCCGGGGGCCTGCGGGTTCCCCCACGGGTGCCGAGATCAACAACGCGCCGGTGTTGAGTCGTAAGTCAAGATAGGGGCTGTGACCAACGACGATCCCGGCGAGCCGACGACCCCCCTGCCTTCCCCGGCGGGTCCGTGGCCCGGCCAGGCCGGTGACTCGTCGAGCGGGACCTACTCGGGCCAGCCCAGCGGCCCCCCGGTCAGCCAGCCGCTGCCGCCCTACCCGCCGCCCTACCCGCCGCCCTACCAGGCGCCCTACCAGGTGCCGGGCAGCTACTACGGTCAGCAGCCGCCGCTCTCCTACCCGCCCAGCCCCGCTCCGTCGTCGGACGACGCCGGTGACCTGCGACCGCGGTCCCGGATCCCGGGCTGGTTCTGGCCCGTCGTGGCCGCGGTGTCACTGGTGCTGGGTCTCGGTGGCGGGGCGATCGCGGGAGCGCTCGTCGCGAACGGTGGCGACCCCCAGGTGCTCAGCGTCCAACGGCGTACGGCGCCCCCGCTGCCCGCGGACAACACCAGTATCGCCTCGGTGGCGGAGAAGGTGCTGCCGAGCACGGTCCAGATCGTGGCGGAGTACGCCGGCAAGGACCAGGGGGCGACCGGCTCGGGCTTCGTCATCGACGACCAGGGTCACGTCATCACCAACAACCACGTCGTCGCCCAGGCCGACGAGGACAAGGGGCCGATCGAGATCATCGACCATGAGGGCAACCACTCGAAGGCCACGGTCGTCGGACGCAGCACGGTCTACGACATCGCCGTGCTGAAGGTCGAGGCGGCCAAGAAGCTCACCCCCGTCGCCATCGGCTCGTCCGACCAGATGCGGGTGGGGGAGACGGTCATCGCGATCGGGTCGCCGCTCGGACTCTCGGCCACGGTCACCTCCGGCATCATCAGCGCCGTCAACCGCCCGGTCACCACCGGTGAGGGCCGTAACGACAACTCCTACATCAACGCCGTGCAGACCGATGCCGCGATCAACCCCGGCAACTCCGGCGGCCCGCTGGTCAACCTGCAGGGCGAGGTCGTGGGCGTGAACTCCGCGATCGCCTCGCTCGGTTCGCAGATCGCCTCCGACCAGGGCGGCAACATCGGCGTCGGGTTCGCCATCCCGATCGAGCAGGTCCAGGTCACCACGGCCCAGATCCTGAAGACCGGCAAGGCGCAGTACCCAGTGATGGGCGCCAACGTGCGGGGCACCGAGAAGCTCGACGGCGCCACGGTCGAGACCATCACGTCGGGCTCACCGGCTGACGACTCCGACCTCGAGGAGGGCGACGTCATCCGTCGGGTCGACGGCAAGCCCGTGACCGGTTCGATCGACCTCGTCGTGGCGATCCGTTCCCACGTTCCCGGTGAGAAGGTCACGCTGACCATCGAACGTGGTGGCGAGACCCGTGAGGTCGAGGTCGGGCTGGACGCCAAGGTCGGCTAGCCGGTCAGGTCGCTTCCTCGTCGTACGGCGGGCGCTCGTCGTGGCCCAGGACCTCGTAGGCCGGGACCGCGTCGGCGGCGTCGAGGTCGTCCATCGCCTCGAGGATGTGCTTGCGGATCGCCTGGCGCGGGTCGAGGTCGGCCAGCCGGAGGTCGGCGTACTCGGGACCGAGCTCGTCGCGCAGCTGCGTCTGGGCGCTCTGGGCGAGGTTGCGCAGCTGGCGCACGAACCGGCCCGCCTGGCGGGCGTACTCCGGCAGGCGGTCGGGACCGAAGACGACCACCGCGACGATCGCGATGACCATCAGCTCCGGCAACCCGATCCCGAACACGGCAGGTCAGCCCTTCGCAGTGGGACTGAGCCCGAGCTGCATGCCGGCCAGTCCGCGACCGCGGCCGGAGAGGCCACGCGCGATCTCGTTGAGGACCAGGGCGGCCGGGGCGGTCGGGTCGGACTCCACGATGGGCTTGCCGCTGTCACCGCCCTCACGAAGGCTCACGTCGATCGGGATCTCGCCGAGAATCGGGACGTCGTACCCGAACCGCCCGCCGAGGGTGGCGGCGACCCGCGCACCGCCGCCGCTGCCGAAGATCTCGAGCCGGTGCTCGGGACCGCAGTGCGGGCAGGGCAGGAAGGACATGTTCTCCACGACACCGATGACCCGCTGGTGCATCATCGAGGCCATCGTGCCGGCGCGCTCGGCGACCTCGGCGGCCGCCTCCTGGGGCGTCGTCACCACGATCACCTCCGCGCTGGGCAGGTGCTGACCGAGGGAGATGGCGACGTCGCCGGTGCCGGGCGGCAGGTCGAGGAGCAAGATGTCGAGGTCGCCCCAGTAGACGTCGGCGAGCATCTGCACGAGCGCCCGGTCGAGCATCGGGCCACGCCATGCCACGACCTGGTCGCGGCGCGGCTTGAGCATGCCGATGCTGATCACCGAGACACCGCTCGGCGTCGGGACCGGCATGATCAGCTCGCCGACCTGGGTGGGCCGGGTGTCGGCCACCCCGAGCATCGCCGGCACCGAGTGGCCATAGATGTCGGCGTCGACGACGCCCACCTTGAGACCCTGCTCGGCCATCGCGATGGCGAGGTTCACCGTCACCGAGGACTTGCCGACGCCACCCTTGCCGGAGGCGATCGCGTACACCTTGGTGAGGGAGCCGGGCTGCGAGAACTGGATCTCCCGCTCGGCCTTCCCGTTGCTCAGGACGTCCTTGAGCCCGCCCCGCTGCTCGGCGGTCATCACGCCGAGCGTGAGGTCGACACCAGTGACGCCATCGACCTTCGAGACTGCGCCGGTCACGTCCCGGGTGATCGTCTCCTTGAGCGGGCATCCGGCCACGGTGAGCAGCACGGTGACGTGCACCAGGCCGTCGTCGGCGATCTCGATGGTGTCGACCATGCCGAGGTCGGTGATGGGCCGCTTGATCTCGGGGTCGTTGACGGTCGCCAAGGCGGCGTTGACCTGCTCGAGAGTCGG
>JBKJON010000066.1:0-4598 GCA_046595715.1 Marmoricola sp. | reverse complement strand
ATGGCTCGGCTCTTGGAGGTCTCCCGGTCCGGCTACTACGCCTGGCTCAAGCGAGAACCGTCCAAGCGGGCGATCCGTCGTGAGCGCATCGAGGCCAAGATCGCCTGGTTCCACGGGGACTCCGACGAGGTCTCCGGTTCACCGAGGATCCTGGTCGACCTGCGCGCCGACGGCGAGACCATCTCCCGCAAGACGGTCGCCAAGACGATGCGCAAGCTCGGCCTGCGCGGGATCTGCCCCAAGAAGTGGCGCACGACCACAATCCTCGACCACGCCGATGCCTACCCGTCCGACGCGGCGAAACGCCGCTGGGACACCGGGACCTTGAACACCGTGTGGGTCGGCGACATCAGCTACCTGCGCACCTGGCAAGGGTGGCTCTACCTGGCCACAGTGATCGACGCGCACTCCCGTCGGGTGATCGGGTGGGCGATCGCTGATCACATGCGCACCGATCTGGTCGAGGATGCACTGCGGATGGCGATCACCCTGCGTGGTGAGCTGCCCGAGAAGGTGGTCTTCCACACCGACAGGGGCACCCAGTACGCATCGGCCCAGATCGCCACGTTCGCGGCCGAGAACGGCATCACACGGTCGATGGGGTTGACCGGGATCTGCTGGGACAACGCGATGGCCGAGTCGTTCTTCGCGACCCTGAAGACCGAGTTCTACTACCGCCGCGTCTGGCCCACCCAGAGCGGCGCCAAGCTCGCCGTCGGGGCATGGATCGAGGACCGCTACAACCGGCGTCGCCGGCACTCCTCGATCGGCCAGATCAGCCCCGTGGCATTCGAGATGCAACACTGCAACCAGACCGCGGCAGATCAAGAAGCCGCATAACCCCGTGTCCACCGTCCGGGGTCAGGGCCAGGTGGGCCCGCTGGCACCGATGGTGCTGGGCGAGTATTCGCGTTGGCTGGCAGCGAAGGGGTATTCCGCGGGCTCAGCTGCGGGGGCCATGAACGTGGCGCAGCGGCTGAGCATGTGGATGCAGGCGGTGGGAGCCGGTGTCGATGGCATCGACGAGGAACTGCTCTTCCGATTCGTCGCAGCGGAACGTTCCCGCGATCGTCCGTGCGCATCGGTCGGTAGTTGGATCGGCGCGCTGCGCCGGTTCCTGAGGGCAGCTGGCTACCTCCGAGCGGCGGAGGAGGACGCGAGTCAGTTCACACCGGCGCAGGCCGCGGTGGCGGAGTGGTGCGCGTGGATGCGGAACCAACGCGGTCTGACCGAGAAGTCCATCGCCGCTTACTGCTACTACGGGGCCGGCCTCCTGGACGCGGTGACGGCGACGGACGGGTCTGTGCAGTGGGGGCAACTCGACGCATCGATCGTCAATGCGTATGTCACCGACCGCGGGCGTCCCTATGGTGTTGTAGTTCGGGCACGCATCGTCGGGTCGGTCCGTTGTCTGCTGCGGTGGGCGTTGAGCACCGGTCGCCATGATCGGGACCTGACCGCTGGGATCCTCAAGCCGCCGGGGACCAAACGCTCAGTTCCGCGGGGAGTGGCCGCCGCACAGGTCGCTGCGTTGTTGGCAGTCTGCGATCCGGCTACGGCGATCGGGGCACGAGACCGTGCACTCGTCTTGATGCTGGTCCGGCTTGGCCTGCGAGCCGGCGAAGCCGCGCGCCTGATGCTCGACGACATCGACTGGGCCAGCGGACAGCTGAGGGTCACTGGCAAGGGACGCGAGCACGTGCTGCCACTGCCCGTGGACGTGGGACAGGCGCTGGAAGCCTGGCTGCGGCTTCGGCCAGAGGCGCTTGATCGGGCCGTGTTCGTGCGCACCAGGGCACCACGTCAGATGATGACGGCCTCGGGAATCTCGGGGGTCATCGCCCGATTGTCGGGGCTGGCCGGCATCGACCCGATCTATGCGCACCGGCTCCGCCACACCGCCGCGATGGACATTCTGGCGGCGGGCGGCACGTTGAACGAAGCCAAAGAGCTGCTGGGCCACGTCTACACCGTCACCACGATGACCTACGCCAAGGTCGACCTCGCGTCGCTACGCGAGCTGGTCGTCCCGTTCGGAGAGGTGCCGCGATGACAACCCCAGCGAGGACACCGACGACGCCGACGTTACGTGATCGGCTTGATGAGTACCTGGTGATGCGGCGGGCGCTGGGGTTCCAGCTCGACGACGTCGAACGGCAGGTGGGCCTGTTCTGCACCTGGCTCGAAGCCCGCGGTCATACACAGACCTTCACCATCGATGAGGCCGTGACCTGGGCCCGGCTCAACCCTGAGGCGCACCCCTCGTGGTGGTCCACACGACTGTCGCTGGTGCGGCGCTTCGCCGGCTACCTCAACGCGAACGACGTCGACGTCCCGGTCATCCCCAACGGACTGTTACCCGCTAGGAAACCCCGAGCGGTGCCCTACATCTACAGCCAGGACGACCTCGATGCGCTGCTCGCCGCCTGTGACACGGTGTTTCGCGACGATCGGATCGCAGCCACCCTACGCACCGTCATCGGGCTGCTTGCCGCCACGGGTCTGCGGATCGGCGAAGCATTGAAGCTGCACGTCGGCGACATCGACTGCGTCAACGACCTGCTGGTCATCAAAGCAGCGAAGTCTGCTGAGCGGCTCGTCCCGATCCACCCCACGACCACGGCCGCGCTCATGGACTACATCGCACTGCCAGCCCGCGCGGCCACCCACCCCGACCCTGATGGTCCGGTCTTCGTGACCGCCAACGGGACCGGGTATGTATATGTGACCTTCCAGTCCAGGTTCAAACGAGTCCGAGAAGAAGCCGGGCTGATCCCGCGCGGCAGAGCACGGCCCCGCCTTCACGACCTCAGACACACCTTCGCCACCGCGCACATGACCGCGGCCTACGCCCGCGCCGGTGATCCCGATCGCGTGTTGTCGCTGCTCGCGACCTGGCTCGGGCACTCCGACGCCGCGCACACGTACTGGTACCTGAGCGCGACCGGCGAGCTCATGGCCCTGGCCGCCGGCCGCCTTGAACTCGACGCCGGACCCACGCAAGGAGAACCCTCATGAACACGCTAGCCGTCAGCTTGCAGACCTACTTCACCACCTTCGCCCAAAGCCAACGGGACCTATCGAGCAACACGATCGGCTCCTATCGCGACACATGGCGGATGCTGATCAAGTACCTGACCGCGACACTTGGCGTCGCCGCCGCCGCGATCGACTTCGAAGCCGTCACCGCGACGAACATCACCGGCTTCCTCGACTACCTCGAACAAGAACGAGGCAACAGTGCCAAGACCCGTAACGTCCGGCTGACCGCGATCCGCTCCGTGCTCAGCCGAGCACTGCCCGACCACCCTGACCACGCAGCGACGCTCACCCAGGTCCTCGCCATCCCACCCAAACGCACGACCAGACCGGTCATCAAATTCCTCACCCCCGACGAAGTCGTCGCCCTCCTCGCCGCACCCGATCTGACGACCCGGACCGGACCACGCGATCACGCACTCCTGGCCATGACCGTGCAGACCGGTCTTCGCATCAGCGAGGTCTGCTCGCTCGTGGTCGATGACGTCTATCTCGGCACCGGCCCTCACGTCACCTGCACTGGAAAGGGACGACGACAGCGCATCACGCCCTTGACCAGCGCGACGGTGAGCGTGATGACTGGCTACCTCGCGGAACGGTCCACCCGGCCTGGAACAGCCATGTTCTGCGGTCCCCGCGGACAGTCCCTGTCCCGCGACGCACTCGAGCATCGCCTCGCCACCTACATCGCGACTGCAGCGATCACCAGTCCCAGCCTCGTCGGCAAACACGTCACGATGCACACCCTGCGACACACCGCAGCGATGAACCTGCTTGCCGCCGGGGTCGACGTCGCCGTCATCGCGCTATGGCTCGGGCACGCCGACACCCACAGCACCGACGCCTACCTTCACGCCGACATGACCATCAAGCAAGCAGCCCTCGACCGAACGCGACCACCAGACGTGAAACCCGGGAGCTACCGCCCCGAGCCCGACATCCTCGCTTGGCTGACAGCCCTCTGACTATGCCGACCATCCGCGGCGAAAGCCGCACCACCACAGCCCGTCACCAGGAACGTCGGCATAGTCCGAAGGTCGGCATAGGACATCACCGAACATCCCACCCGCGAGGGCAAGCTCTACCTGTGCGCCATCAAGGACGTGTACTCCAACCGGATCGTCGGGTACTCGATCGACTCGCGGATGAAGTCCTCCCTGGCGGCCTCAGCGATCCGTAACGCAATCGGGCTCCGCTCCCCGGCCGGCACGATCTGTCACTCCGATAGAGGCAGTCAATTCCGCTCCAAGAAGGTCATCCGGATCTTGAAGAACAACGGGCTGCGGGGTTCGATGGGCCGCGTCGCCTCGGCCGGAGACAACGCCGCCATGGAGTCGTTCTTCTCCCTACTGCAGAAGAACGTCCTCGACACCAGGCGCTGGGAGACCCGCGAAGAGCTGCGGTTGGCGATCGTGCGCTGGGTCGAGACCAAGTACAACCGACGCCGACGCCAGCTGTCCGCGTACGACCTCACGTGTCGTTCTCCGTACGACCTGACGTGTAGGTCGGTCTCGGCGAGTTGAGTCCTTCCTCGCCCTGAGCTGGGTCACCCTTCGGTT
>JBKJON010000596.1:0-3998 GCA_046595715.1 Marmoricola sp. | reverse complement strand
CCCGTCCGCCAAGGCCCCGTTCGAGAAGACCACGATCCAGCGTCGCGACCTCGGGCCCCGCGACGTCCTGATCAAGATCCACTTCGCCGGCATCTGCCACTCCGACATCCACACCGGACGCAACGAGTGGGGCGAGGCCAACTTCCCCTTCGTCCCGGGCCACGAGATCGCCGGCGTCGTCGAAGAGGTCGGCCCCGAGGTCGACAAGTACTCCGTGGACGACCGGGTCGGCGTCGGCTGCATGGTCGACTCCTGCCGCGAGTGCGAGAACTGCAAGGCCGGCGAGGAGCAGTACTGCCTCCAGGGCAACACCGGCACCTACGGCTCCATCGGCGCCGACGGACGCCCGACCGACGGCGGCTACAGCACCCACATCGTCGTCGACCAGGACTTCGTCCTCGGGATCCCCGAGGGCATCGGACTCGACGAGGCGGCGCCCCTCCTGTGCGCCGGCATCACGCTCTACTCCCCGCTCAAGCACTGGAAGGCCGGCCCCGGCATGAAGGTCGCGATCGTCGGCATGGGCGGCCTCGGCCACATGGGCGTCAAGATCGCGCACGCGCTCGGCGCCGAGGTGACGGTGCTGTCCCAGAGCCTGTCGAAGCAGGAGGACGGCAAGCGGTTCGGTGCGGACCACTACTTCGCCACCAGCGAGAAGGAGACGTTCACCGAGCTCGCCGGGTCCTTCGACCTGATCATCAACACCGTGTCGGCCACGCTGCCGATGGGTCGCTACCTTTCGCTGCTCAAGCTCGACGGCACTCTCGTGAGCGTCGGCGCCCCCTCGGAGCCGCTCGAGGTCCCGGCGTTCGCGCTCATCGGCGCCCGCCGCAGCTGGGCCGGCTCCGCCATCGGTGGCATCGCCCAGACCCAGGAGATGCTCGAGTTCTGTGCCGAGCACCACCTCGGCGCAGACGTCGAGGTCATCTCCGGCGACCAGATCGACGGGGCCTGGGACCGCGTGATCGCCAGCGACGTCCGCTACCGGTTCGTGATCGACACCGCCACCTTCGGGTGATCCCGCGCCGAGGCCGGAAGCGAACCGCCCCGCACCCGATCAAGGAGTAGGCAGCAGCCATGAAGACCCGACACATCGGCAACCACACCGTCGGACGCATCGAGGTGGGCGCGATCGGCCTCGGCCTGATGACCTTCGACCAGTCCGGCACCCAGCCGCGCCAGCAGCTGCTCGACACCGTCCGGGCGGCGCTGGACGCGGGCGTCACGCTCTTCGACACCGCCGACGCCTACGGGCCCGGCGACGAGCTGGGCGCGAACGCCCAGGGAGCCAACGAGAGCCTCGTCGCCGAGCTCCTCGACGAGCTCGGGGTACGCGACGAGGTGTTGCTCGCCACCAAGGGCGGCCACGTCCGCACCGACGACGGTGGCTGGGACACCGACAGCAGCGCGTCCCACCTCCACGCAGCGGTCGACGCCAGCCTCGGTCGTCTCGGCGTCGAGCAGATCGCGCTGTGGCAGCACCACCGCCCGGACCCGTCGGTGCCCTACGGCGAGGTGATCGGCACGCTCAAGCAGATCGCCGACTCCGGCAAGGTCGCCCGCGTCGGACTCTCCAACGCCGACCCGGACCAGATCCGTGCTGCCCACGAGGTGCTGGGTGACTCGCTGGTGAGCGTGCAGAACCAGTTCTCCCCGGCCTTCCGCAGCAGCGCCGCCGAGATCGAGGTCTGCACCGAGCTGGGCCTGGCTTTCCTCCCGTGGAGCCCGCTCGGGGGGTTGGCCGACGCCAAGGACCTGGCCACCAAGCACCCGGCGTTCGCCGCGGTCGCCGAGGCGCACGGCGTGAGCCCCCAGCAGGTCGCGCTGGCCTGGGAGCTCGCCCAGTCGCCCTACGTGATCCCGATCCCGGGGGCCAAGCGACCGACCTCGGTCCGCGACTCCGCGGCCGCCGCGGACCTCGAGCTGAGCGCCGAGGAGCTGGCCGGCCTTGACGCCGACGGCTGAGCCGGCCTCGGCCTCCGCCAGGAGGGCAGTCAGGCGGTGAGCCTGGCGCGCACGACGTCGTCGAGCACCCCCAGTGGCAGCGAACCCGAGTCGAGGACCGCGGAGTGGAACCTCTTCACCGAGAAGGCACTCCCCTGCCTCTGCTCGGCCTCGGCGCGCATCCGCTGGATCTCGAGGCGCCCCACCATGTAGGAGCAGGCCTGTCCTGGTGAGACCACGTAGCGGTCGATCTCGGGACGCACGATCCCCTCGTGGAGCGGGGAGTTCTCGACCATGTACTGCACGGCCTGCTCCCGGCTCCACCCGAGCGCGTGCAGGCCCGTGTCCACCACCAGGCGGCACGCACGCATCGAGTCGGCGGCAAACATGCCCATCCGGTCCACGGCAGCGGTGTAGAGCTCCATCTCGTCGGCGAGCCGCTCGGTGTAGAGGGCCCAGCCCTCGGCGTACGCCGCGTTGCTGATGTGCTTGCGGAACTCCGGCACGTCCTCGAGCTCACTGGCGATCGCGATCTGGAGGTGGTGGCCGGGGATGCCCTCGTGGAAGGCGGTCGACTCCAGCTCGAAGGTGCCCCAGGCCGCCGGGTCGGAGACGTTGACGAAGAAGTTCCCCCCACGGCTGCCGTCGCTGGCGGGTGGGAAGTAGAACGCGATCGCTCCGCTCATGGTCGACTGCACCCCGCACGGCGCCTGGGGGAGCACCTCGAACCAGTCGGGCATCGCGTCCCAGGCCCGCTTCATCGCGACCTCTGACCCCGTGACGATCTCCTCGCCCGTGCGGAAGTGCAGCGCGGGGTCGGTGCGCATCGCCTCGAAGATCTGCTGCAGGTCGTCGGTGCCGACCACCTCGGGGCCGAGGCTGCGGTACTCCTCGGCCAGCTTCTCGATCTGCGCGAGCCCGATGTCGTGGATCTCCTGGGCCGTCTTCGTGGTGGTCGTGAAGTAGCGCAGGGTGGAGGCGTAGGCCTCGTCACCGCCGGGCAGCCAGCTCAGTCCGCACCGGTCGTCGGGTCGAGCGTGCGGCAGCACCTCGTCGCGCAGGACGTCACGGAAGGCCGCCATGCCGGGGCGCACGTCGGACTCGACCACGGCGCGGAGCTGCGCCTTCCAGCCGTCCACATCCATGCCCGAGGGCGGCGAGGTGGTGGCCAGCAACGGGTCGTCGGCCACCGGGGTCGAGAGCAGCCGGTCGAGCTGGGCCACGGTGTCGGTCACCGCGAAGGCAGCCGGGGGTCGCTGTGCGGCCACCCCCTGGCGCTGACGCGCCGCCAGCTCGCGGTAGTAGCGGCCGACGCCCCGGAGCTTCTCGACCAATGCCTCGGCCACCGCCGCCTCGGGAAGGGCCAACATCCCCATCACGACGGGCAGCTCGGCCTGCGGGCCGAAGATGGGGTCTGCGGCCAGCTCGGAGAGTCGATGCTCCAGGAGGTCGACGCGGTTCGCGGCATCGGTCGTCAGCACCCTGCGCGTGACCTGCTGCTGCTCGTCGAGCATCGACTCGTCGATGGCCTCGGCCCGCAGGACGAACTCCCGCAGGTCGGCCACCTTGCGGTCCTCCGCCTCCCGGGTCACCGTCTCGAACTCGCCAGCCCTGCTGTAGTGACCGATCAGGTGCGCCGCGGTCGGGTTGGTGGCGATGTGGTGCTGCCAGTAGTCCTCGGCCAGGGTGTCGATGTCGGTCATGTCCGAGCCTCCAGGCCAACGTGGTTTCGCGACAGTCGCTGCGTTCGTTCCTCAACCATCAGCCAGCCCCAGCCGCTCGGCTGTCTCCTCGCGCATCTGGACCTTGCGGATCTTGCCGGTGACGGTCATCGGGAACTCCTCGACCAGCATCACGTAGCGAGGGATCTTGTAGTGGGCGAGCTTGCCGGCCGCGAAGGCGCGCACCTTCGCCTCGTCGAGGGGGTCGGCACCGGGGCGCATCTTGATCCAGGCGGCCAGCTCCTCGCCGTACCTCTCGTCAGGCACGCCGATCACCTGGACGTCCTCGATGTCGGGGTGTGCGTAGAGGAACTCCTCGATCTCACGGGGGTA
>JBKJON010000543.1:0-20924 GCA_046595715.1 Marmoricola sp. | reverse complement strand
GTCGGCGACGGCGGCCAGGGCGGCGGCTCCGGGCTCCACGATGCGGCGAAAGTCGAGGGCGTCGATCCAGTCCGCCCGGGTCGCCTTCGTACGCCGCGACGCCGCCCGGGCCGACGGGGTGGCCGCCCGCTTCGTGACCACGGTGCCGCCGCTGCGTCCACGAGTGGTCTGGACCAGCCCGGCCTGCCGCATGGCGGCCATCGCCTCGCGCAACGTCGCCCGTGAGACGGCGAGACGGTCTGCCAGCTCGCGCTCCGGCGGCAGGGCCGAGCCTCGCGGATAGACCCCGAGCCGGATGAGCGTGGCCAGCTGTTCCACGCACGCCTCGAAGGCATGGTGCCCGCGGACCGGGCGCAGGACGTCCGCAGGCAGTGCGGGATCGGGGGCGGCGGCCATCACGTCGCCAGTCTTCGAGTCAGGTGTCTCGAGTGTCAATGGTCTGGACTCAAACCTTTTGGGATCCAGCTATGGACGCATGTGAGAAAGCGGGTCTAGGTTCTTGGCCATCTGCCCAGAGATCCAGGAGGCTTCAGATGGCCAAGAACATGCCGGACACCGACGCTGATGACGCGCTGCTGGCCAAGCTCGGCTACAAGCAGGAGCTCAGTCGCTCCTGGTCAAGCTTCTCCAACTTCGCCATCTCGTTCTCGATCATCTCGATCCTCGCCGGGTGCTTCACCACCTTCGGCCAGGCGTGGAACAACGGAGGCCCGGTCGCCATCTCGTGGGGCTGGCCGATCATCTCTGTGCTCATCCTGATCATCGGCTTCACCCTCAGTGAGCTGGTCTCGGCATATCCCACGTCCGGCGGCATCTACTGGTGGGCCTCGAAGCTGGGCGGCCCCGCGGCGGGCTTCTTCACCGGGTGGCTCAACCTGATCGGGCTGCTCGCAGTCACAGCGTCGGTGGCCTACGGCGCTGCGACGTTCCTCGACCTCACGCTGGACACGATCAGCAGCGGCTGGGCGGCACACTCGGGATTGAAGACCGTCTTCGTCCTGTTCGTGTTGATCCTGCTCCTCGCCGGCCTGGCCAACATCTTCAGCGGTCACCTGCTCGCCATGATCAACAACATCTCGGTGTGGTGGCACGTCGCGGGCGCCGCGATCGTGATCCTGGTCCTGATCATCGTCCCGGACACCCACCAGAGCGCGAGCTTCGTGTTCACCGAGCGGATCAACAACTCTGGGTTCAGCAGCGGTTTCTACTGGTTCCTCGTGCTGCCGCTCGGTTTCCTGCTCACGCAGTACACGATCACCGGGTTCGATGCCTCGGCTCACCTCTCCGAGGAGACCCAGGGAGCAGCCGAAGGTGCGGCCAAGGGGATCTGGCGCTCGATCTTCTACTCCGCCATCGGCGGCTACGTGCTGCTGCTCGCCTTCGTGTTCGCTGTCCAGGACCCCAAGGGAGTCAGCGACGGCTTCGGGGCCGTCGACGTGATCTTCGGTCAGGCGCTGCCGCAGGGCTGGCACTTCCTGATCCTGCTGATCTCCACCGCCGGACAGCTGTTCTGCACGACCGCGTGCCTGACGAGTGCGTCGCGGATGACCTTCGCGTTCAGCCGTGACGGCGCGATCCCGGGATCGAAGTGGCTGGCCAAGGTCAACCCGAAGACTCGCATCCCGGCCAACGCGGTGATGTTCGTGGCGGTCGTCGGCGTGATCATCACGCTGCCCGCGCTCAAGAGCGTCGGGGGCGCCCCCACGGCCTTCTACGCAGTGGTCTCGGTAGCCGTGATCGGCCTCTACCTTGCGTTCCTGATCCCGATCTGGCTGCGGTGGCGTCTGGGCGACGACTTCGAGCCCGGCAGCTGGACCAACGGCCCGAAGTACAAGTGGATGAACCTGGTCGCCGTCATCGAGATCGTGGTGATCAGCGTCTACTTCGTGCTGCCGTTCACCCCCGCCGGGGTCCCCGGCAACAAGGACTTCGCCTGGAGCTCGGTCAACTATGCCCCCGTGCTGACCATCGGTGCGCTGATCGTGCTGGCGATCTGGTGGAAGGTCTCGGCCAAGCACTGGTTCACCGGGCCCAAGCACACCATCGACGCAGCGGTCGTCGAGATCTTCGACGAGGGCTGAGTCCCCGGCCGTACCCATCAGGTGACGACTCGATCTCCGCAGGGTCGCCGTCGCCTGATGGGGGCCGGCCGGTGGGAGGACGCGACGGTGGCCATCGCCGGATGACGCTCGGACTCCCTGGACAGCGGTGCGAAGAAGGGGGCGACGTCACGGCGAGCGTCGACATGGACGCTGCCGGCATCGAACCCGAAGGTTGAAACATCTTCCCGATCGTGCTCGGCCCGCCCCCTCGTGCGACCGGTCGGCCCGGTCCCCTGTGGTGCTCCTGGGTTGGAATTGGCAGGATCGGGAACCAAGAACGTACGGCGTGACGCGCGCCGGACATCACAGAGGAGACAACAGATGACGACGACTCCCGAAGGCCCCCTCGGCGACGACGAGATGGACACCACCGCTGGAGGCGCCGCGGCCGTGCCAGCCACTGACGCGGACGGCACCGACGGTGACAGCACCGGCGGGGACTCCACCGACAGCACCGACGGCCACAGCACCGACGCGGACGCCTCCGACGGCGACAGCACCGACGCGGACGCCTCCGACGGCGACTCCACCGACAGCACCGACGGCGACTCCACGGACGCCGACGGGACCGACGGCACCGACGGCTGAGTGAGCGCCCTCGAACTGCTGAGCGGGGACGCCCAGAACTTCGTCGAGGAGATCTGGGCGTCTCACGTCCACCTGCACAAGGCCGACCCCGCCGACCTCGTCGGCCTGCTCTCCTTCGACGACGTCGACCAGCTCCTGACGGCGACGGCCATCCGGACGCCCGCCGTCCGCCTGGCCCAGAACGGCTCGGTGCTGCCCGCGTCGGCCTACACGCGGAGCGGCGCGACCCTGGCCGGGCAGCCCCTGACCGGACTGGTGGACGCCCGCAAGGTCATCGACCTCTTCGAGGGTGGCGCCACCGTCGTGCTCCAGGGGATGCACCGCTACTGGCCGCCGCTGACCCGGCTGGTCGCGGAGCTCGAGCTGGCCCTGGGCCACCCCTGCCAGGCCAACGCCTACCTCACCCCGCCTCGCTCGCAGGGGTTCGCGGTGCACAGCGACAGCCATGACGTCTTCACCTTCCAGACCCACGGCTCCAAGCTCTGGGAGGTCCACCCCGCCCCGGGCGAGGAGGCCATCGGGCCGCGCGAGGTGCTCCTCGAGCCGGGGCTGAGCATGTACCTCCCCACCGGCACCCCCCACGCCGCGCGGGCACAGGACACCGTGTCCCTCCACGTGACGATCGGCATCAACCAGCTGACCTGGCGCACCCTGATGGACCGGGCCCTCAGTGACGCGATGGACGCCGTCGACGCGGACTCCCACCTGCCGGCCGGCTACCTCGAGCAGCCGGAGCGCCTGGTGGCGGGACTCGACCAGCGCCTGCAGGCTCTCCGTGCGGCCCTGTCGGCCACCGACACCGCGGCCGTCGCGGACGAGCAGTCGCGCGCGTTCCTCGAACACCGCACGCCCCAGCTGCGTCGTGCCCTGGTCGACCGGATGCACCTCGACCAGGTCGCGAGCGACACTTCGCTGCGCCGACGTCCGGGCAAGCCCTGCGTGCTGCGGCCCGACGGCGACCGCCTCCACCTCCACCTCGGCGACCGCCGGGTGACCGTGCCCGCGCGCATCGGCGACGCGGTCGATCGGGCCCGCACCCTCGAGCTGTTCACCCCCGCCGACCTCGGGCTCGACCCGCGGTCCGCCCTCGTGCTCAGCCGTCGGCTGATCCGTGAGGGCCTGCTCGAGGTCGTCCCCTGACCACGTCCGGCAAGGCCGGCTACCGCTGCTCGGCGGCGGCCGAGGCGCGGCTGGACGACCTCGCCGGGAGCGCCACGCACGTGGCGGCCTTCCTCCTCGTCGAGCACCACGGGCCGTGGGGGACGAGTGCGCCACGCGACAGCAGGCTGCCTGCGCCGGTCAAGCAGCACCTGCGGACGCACGGGAACATCAAGGTGCTGATGGCCAGGCGCCACCACCGGGCCCACCGCGGTGAGCAGTACCGCGTCTTCTTGTGCTTCCCGGCCCGGCGGCTGCTGCTGGTGGAGACCTTCGAGGACCCCTTGGAGCTCACCCGGATCGACCTCGACGCGGTCTCCCGCGGCGAGGCCCCGGACTGGCCACGCTTCGACGGCGCACTGTTCGGGGTCTGCACCCACGGTCGTCACGACGCGTGCTGCGCGGAGCGGGGCCGACCCGTCGCCGCAGCGCTGAGCGGTTCCCACCCGGCCGAGACGTGGGAGATCTCGCACATGGGTGGCGACCGGTTCGCCGCCAACATGCTGGTGCTGCCCGAAGGCCTCTACTACGGCCGGATGGAGCCGGGCACGGCGAGCCAGGTGGCCGACCTGCACCAGCACGGTCGGGTCGACATCGAGCGCCTCCGAGGACGGTCGTCGTACCCGATGCCCGTGCAGTACGCCGAGATCGCCCTGCGCCGCCACCTCGAGGAGGACCGGCTCGGCGCGCTGCGACTGGTCCGCCGTCAGGGGCCGATGAGCGTCTTCGCCCACGGGGACACCGAGTGGGCGGTCACGGTGCGGCGCACCACCCGCGGCGAGGCACAGATGACCTGTGGCCTGGAGAAGCTGAGCCCACTTCCCTTCTTCGAGGTGGTCTCCATCGAGCAGCGCCTGACCTGAGGGGCGGTCCGTACGGCCAGTCCGAGCGGCCAGTCCAGACGGTGAGTCCAAACGGTCAGTCCAAACGGGCCACCAGCGGCAGCCGTGAACGCGCGGTCAGCCCCACGATGAGGGCGGTCACCGCCGGGAGCAGGACGACCAGGCCCAGGATGAGCAACCACGGGATGTCGAGGAAGGGGCCCGTGCCGCCACCACCCTGGTCCGAGACGTAGCCCGACCCGTTGATCACCGTCCCCGTGATCCGGGTGAGCGGGTAGCTGATCGCGATGCCCGGGACGAACCCCACCATCGCTCCCAGGGCGGCCCCCACCGCACCGACGACCAGGGCGTAGGCGGCCGCCACGCCGCGTCGGGTGCGCGGCGAGGCGCCGACGGCCGACAGGGTCGCCAGGTCGGGCCGGGCATCGGAGAGAGCGAGGAAGGTGGCGGTCAGCGTGCCGCCCAGCATCAGCACGGCTCCCAGCCCGGCCAGGATGAGCTGCACGATCAGGGTGGCGTCCTTGCCCTGGTAGCCGCGCTCGACGCCGAAGTAGGAGTCGGGCGAGATCGCCGCGATGCCTTCGGTGACCGTCGTCTCCTGGTCCTTGGTGATGTCGGCGCCGGTCAGGACCAGCGAGACCTGCGAGACCGGCACCCCCATGGCCCTGGCCGCGGTGCTCGAGACCACGGCCTGGGGGCCGGCGCCCGAGGGCACCTCGATGAACGTCGCGGGGAGGTCGACGGCCTTCTCGGTGCTCTCGGAGCCGTCCCCGCTGGCTGCGTAGCGGCGTACGACGACGTGCACCTCGGCCTGGTCCGACGTGGCCGGCCCGTTGGCCAGGACCACCATCCCGCCGTCCCTCAAGGCACTCGAGGAGCGTGCGGCCTCTGCCGCGGAGACCCCGACCAGGCCCGGGGGGAGGGCGTCGTCGCTCACCAGGACGCTGGCCCCCAGCGCCGAACCGTAGCTCTGGGCGAGCTGGTCCTCGCTGCCGGGGCGGTAGAGCTCGACGCTGAGGGAGGAGCCGTCGTCCGCGTTCTCCCGGACACCGTTCAGGGGGGTGATCTCGGCGCCGGGCACCTGGCGCTCCACCAGGGACCGGTAGGCGGGCCAGTCGGGTGCGCCGGCGTAGGCGTAGAGCGTGCCGACCCCGAGCGCCGTCGAGGGGGTGTACGTCGCCTCGTTCTCGGCCGCGTCGCTGGCGTTGCCGATGCTCAGGGCCACGACGCCGGCCACGGTGGCGGCGACGGCGGCGACCGCGGGAACGGTCCGGGTGCGGTGGCGGGCGGCGTCCCGGACGGCGTACCGCAGGGTGAGGGGAAGTCGCCGGGAGAGTCGCGCGAGCCCGGCCAGCACCACCGGGACCAGAAGGATCATGCCGAGCACCGAGAAGATCGCGGAACCCGCGATCAGCGTCTCGCCGCCGGACCGGGTGGCACCCGCGACCGCTCCGGCGACCCCGACGCCGACCAGCACCAGACCGATCAGGGGCGAGCGCAGCGACGGTGGTCGATCTCCCCGGCGGCCGGCGAGCACCGCGACGACGTCTTGTCGCGACGCGATCTGGGCGGGTACGACGGCCGCCAGCAGCGCACTGACCACACCGAAGGCGGCGATGCCCGACAGCTGCAGCCAGGGGACCTCGAACGGGCCGAACCAGGAGGAGGAGAGGCCCTGGACCAGCGGCATGACCACGAAGGCGAGGCCGATACCCAGCGCCGCTCCGAGCGTGGCCGCCGTCACCCCGAGGACCACGGCGCCGGCCAGCACCACCCGGCGTGCCTGCTTCGGCGTGCCACCCGTTGCGGCCAGCAGGGCCAGGCTGCGGGACTGGCGGCGAGCCCCTACTGCGAACGCCGGCCCGGCCAGGAGCACGACCTCGATGAGCGCCATCACGACCACCAGGATCGCGACGGTCACGGCCGTCGAGTCTGTCCCGGTGCTCGTGGGGCGCACCTCCTCGGGGATCTCGGAGGCGGGCGGCGGGTCCAGCACGACCGACCTCGACAGCACGGTGGCTCCCCCCGCGTTGAGTCGCCGTACGTCCTTCCAGGTCACGTCGTGGCCGTCGACCAGCCAGGTCGTCGAGCCCTCCGTGGACATCCCGAGGCTGCCCAGGGGCCCGACGGCGAGGGGGTAGCTGCGCACGGTCGTGGACTCGGCGATGCCGACCACCCTCGGCGCGAGACCGGTGTCCCCGGGCACCTCGAGCCGGTCGCCGAGGGCGTAGCCCTTCTCGGCCAGGGTGTGGTTGATGACCACCTCGTCCGTGGACAGCGGCAGCCGACCGTCCGTGAGGTCGAAGAGCCCGGCGGCAGCACGGTCACCGAGGTCGAGCTCGGTCGCCTCAGCACTCGTGACGCCTCGGTCGGAGGTGACCCGCAGGTCGCCGCTGCGCCGCTCGACCAGCCGCGCGCCCCCGAGGACGCTGCTGACCTGGTCGGCGGTGAGCATCGGGCGGGTGCCGCCCTCACCGGTGCTGAACGAGCTGTCGTCGGGATCAGGCGTCTGGACGTAGGCGCCGGCGTTCGCCTCGGCCCGGACCAGGGCCGTCGAGGCGCCGAGGCGGCGGTCGAGCGACTCTGCGCCGCGCACGTCCTGGGTGTGCATGACGACGTCCGCCATGGTCACCGCCAGGACCGGGAGCGCGATCATGACGAGCACCAGGACGCTGCGGCCGCGCGCTCGCAGCGCGTCGCGGCGTGCGATCCGCAGGGGCACCCGCCAGCTGCGCAACCAGGCGCCGCGGGGGTTCCGGGGCCGCTTCCCGGCACCTGGGTCGGGTGTGCTCATCGGGCGGCGTCCGTGTCCAGCAGGACCGACGGGACGTCGGCGCCGGACACGTCCACGACCAAGCCGTCGCGCAGGAACACCACCCGGTCCGCCCACGCGGCGTGCCGCGCCTCGTGGGTCACCAGGACCCCGGCGGCGCCTGCGTCGCAGCGCGAACGGAGGAGTCGCAGGATGTCCTCACCCGTCTCGGTGTCGAGGGCCCCGGTCGGCTCGTCGGCCAGGATCAGGCGACGCTCGCCGACGACGGCTCGTGCGATCGCGACCCGCTGCTGCTGTCCGCCGGACATCTCGTCGGGGAACCGGTGGGCGAGGTCGCCGATCCCGACCTCGTCGAGCGCGACCTGGGCCTCCGCCCTCGCCACGGAGGCGCGCACCCCGTCGAGCTCGCGAGGCAGGGCGACGTTCTCGGCCGCGGTCAGGGCGGGGATGAGGTTGAAGTCCTGGAAGACATAGCCGACCGACGTACGCCGGATGCGGGCCCGGCCCTGCTGACCGACCGTGGCGAGGTCGGCGCCCTCGACGAGGACCTGGCCGGAGGAGGGCTGGTCGAGCCCACCGGAGAGGGTGAGCAGCGTGGACTTGCCCGAGCCCGAGGGCCCCATCACGGCCACGAGCTCGCCGGCCTGCACGCAGAGCGAGACCGCGCGCAGGGCGTGGACCTTGGTCTCGCCCTCGCCGTGGGTGCGGTCGACGTCCACGAGCTGCAGCACGGGGTTCATGAGCGGGTCTCCTCAGCGGCAGGGGTCTGGACGGCGCCTGTCCGAGGCGCCGGGGCTCGTTCGGTGGCGGCGCGCCGGAGGCGCGCCTCGCAGTGGTCCAGCCAGCGGATCTCGGCCTCGGCCGCGAACACGAGCGAGTCGAGGACGAGGACCCACGCGAGGTCCACGGGCTCGGCGGTCCGGTCAGGTCCGGTGCGCTTGAGACGCGTGTAGTCCTGCAGGGCCGTCATGGTGGCGCTGCGCTGCTGCTGGATGACCCGCCCCACGTCGACGCCGGTCACGGTGACGGCCAGGGCCAGCTTGATCGCGAGCTCGTCGCGTGGCGGCTGCGTGCGCGCGACCGGTGTGGTGAACCAGGCCGCCACCTCGTCGCGGCCGGGGGCGGTGATCTGGTAGATGACGTGGCCCTCGTCGTCGGACGCGGCACCCTCGACGAGGCCGTCACGCTCCAGCCGGGACAGCGTCGTGTAGACCTGCCCGACGTTGAGCGGCCAGGTGGCCCCGGTGCGCTGCTCGAACTCCGAGCGCAGCTGGTAGCCGTACATCGGCCCCTCCTCGAGCAGCGCCAGAAGTGCCTGTTTCACCGACATGAGTGCTCCCGTGCTTCGCGCCGCCTCGACTGCCTACCGGGTATGTATACCACGTATGTATGGCCGTTGCATCCTCTGCGCCACCCCGAACGACATACGGACTGGTCGCCATGGCTCTCCCCTCGTATGACGTCCCGCAGGACGTCCTACGGAACGGTCGACGTCACCGCCGGCTCCTATGACGCAACGCCGACCCGTGAGCGTGGACGTCTCCAACGTGATGGCCAAGCTGGGTGCCGCCAGCCGCACGGAGGCGGCCCCGCTGGCGCCCGGCGCGGGGCTGATCGACTGACCGTGCGCGAGCCGGAAAAGTGGTGGACGTTTCCACTACTTCCGAAGGGGTACTGGCCGTGGACCACCCCCCGCCCCTCGGAGGCAGCATGCTGGCGTTCCTGGACAAGAAGCACTCAGTCGCAAGACCGGGCTACAGCAAGTGGCTGATCCCCCCGGCCGCGCTGTGTGTCCATCTCTCGATCGGTCAGGTCTACGCCTTCTCGGTGTTCAAGACCTCGCTGGTCGCCCGCTTCGACTCCTCGCAGACCGCCGTCGCCTGGATCTTCTCGATCGCCATCGTGATGCTCGGCCTCTCCGCCGCCGTCCTGGGCACCTGGGTGGAGCGGGTGGGCCCCCGCAAGGCCATGGTGGCGGCCGCCCTGTGCTGGGGCTCCGGCTTCCTGGTCGGCTCGCTCGGCATCGCCGTCGGCAGCCTGCCCGTGCTCTACCTGGGGTACGGCGTGATCGGCGGCATCGGCCTGGGCATCGGCTACATCTCGCCGGTCTCGACGTTGATCAAGTGGTTCCCTGACCGTCCGGGACTGGCCACCGGCATGGCCATCATGGGCTTCGGTGGCGGTGCCCTGATCGCCTCCCCGCTGACCAACAGGCTGCTCGGCATCTTCGACACCGGGTTCGACCCCGTCGAGAAGGGCGCCGTCGCCAACAGCACCGCCCTGTCGGGCACCTTCTTGACGCTCGGCCTGGTCTACCTCGTCTTCATGCTGGTCGGCGCCTCGCTCATCCGGGTCCCACCGGGCCACGCGGAGGGGGACGACTCGGTGCATCAGCCGGGCCAGAACGGTGCGCTCGTCCGCGCGTCGAAGGCCATCCGGACACCCCAGTTCGCGCTGCTGTGGGTCGTGCTGTTCTGCAACGTGACCGCGGGCATCGGCATCCTCGAGCAGGCAGCACCGATGATCCAGGACTTCTTCCGCTCGGGAGGCGACTCCTCGGTCTCCGCCGCGGAGGCGGCCGGGTTCGTCGGCATGCTGAGCCTGGCCAACATGGGCGGACGCTTCGTGTGGTCGAGCCTGTCCGACGTGATCGGGCGCAAGCCGACCTACATGTTCTACCTCGGCGTCGGGCTCGTGCTCTACGTGCTGCTGGCGACCGTCGGCCAGCAGTCGACGGCGATCTTCGTCATCCTCTCGCTGGTGATCATCTCCTACTACGGCGGCGGGTTCGCGACCGTTCCGGCGTACCTCAAGGACCTGTTCGGCACCCTCGAGGTCGGAGCCATCCACGGTCGGCTGCTCACCGCCTGGGCTGCGGCCGGTGTGATGGGACCGCTGGTGGTCAACGGGTTCCTGGACGCGGCCGGTGAGCCCGGGACGCTCGTCGCCGACGACTACCACCTGGGCCTGTTCACCATGGTCGGCGTGCTGGCCGTCGGTTTCGTCGCCAACCTGCTGATCAAGCCGGTGGAGGAGACGTACTTCGACCTGGACGCGATCCGGGCCGGCGCACGTGACGTGCCCGACCACGACGGCGACCACGAGACCGTGACCGCGACGGCGAGAGGCAACTGACATGAGCAGCGCACACTCCGACGGGGCCACCACCCCCACCCCGGCGATCCTGGTCGTGCTGGCCTGGCTGATCGTGGGGCTCCCGCTGGCCTACGGCCTCTACCAGACCCTGGTCAAGGCCTTCCAGCTCCTCAGCGGCTGACGCGGGCTCCGTCGCGGCCCGGCGAGGTGCTGGACCATCTCGCCGGACCATCCCTCGCCGGACCAACCGATCGGCGGCATACTCTCCGTATGCGAACCGAGACGGTGGCCGAGCAGCGTTTCGCCAGGATGCGGCCCGTGCGTCCCAAGGGGAGCGCGGCGCGGCTGTCGTCGAAGGTCCTGCCTCCCGGGCCGCGGGTGCACAGCCTGATCCAGAGCATCGGGCTGCTGCGGTTCCGGCACCAGTTCATCCCCGCGATGCAGCGCCGCTACGGCGACGTCTTCACGATCCGGGTCCTTCCGGAGGGACGACACGTGGTGGTGTTCAACCGGCCCGAGCACGTCAAGGAGATCTTCGCCGGCGACCCGGAGGTCTTCCACGCTGGCAAGGGCAACGCCATCCTCGGCCCGGTGATGGGGGAGCACTCCCTGCTGCTCGTGGACTCCACCCAGCACAAGCGGGCCCGCAAGCTGCTGATGCCGGCCTTCAACGGCCACGCCCTGCGCGGCTACGAGGAGCTGGTCACCCGGCTCACCAAGGAGGAGGTGGGTCGCTGGCGGGCCGGGGTCACGTTCGAGTCGCTCGAGCGGATGAACGCCCTGACCCTCGAGGTCATCCTCCAGGTCGTCTTCGGCGTCACCGACAAGGCGCGGCTGGCCGAGCTGCGGCCGCTGGTCAACAACACGGTCAACATCCGGCCCCTCGTCTTCCTCGGGTGGGGCTACCCCCGGCTGCAGAGGTTCGGGCCCTGGCGCCGCACCGTCGAGAACCAGATCGAGCTCGACCGGGTGATCTTCTCCGAGATCGCCGAGCGTCGGCGGGCCGGCGACCTGGCCGACCGTTCCGACGTACTCTCCCGGCTGCTGCAGGTCCGCGACGTCCCGACCGACGGCGCGGAGGGCGAGGGACTCACCGACGCGGAGCTCCGCGACCAGCTGGTCACGCTGTTGCTGGCCGGCCACGAGACCACGGCCACGGCGCTCGCGTGGGCGCTCCACGAGCTCGGGAACGACCCGGTCCAGGAAGCGAGGGCCCGCGACGCCGCCTCGGCCGGTGACACGGACCACCTGGAGGCGGTGCTCAAGGAGTCGATGCGGCTGCACCCGGTGATCCCGATGGTGGTCCGGCACCTGATGGCCCCGGCGACGATCGGCGGCATCGACCTGCCGCGCGGCACCACCGTCGCCGCCTCGATCATCCTGGCCCACGCCTCGGAGACCAGCCATCCCGACCACGGCCGGTTCCGGCCCGAGCGGTTCCTCGAGGGCGAGGTCGCCACGAACACCTGGATCCCCTTCGGTGGCGGCGTCAGGCGCTGCATCGGTGCCGGCTTCTCCCTGATGGAAGGCGTCGCGGTGCTCCGCGAGGTGCTGACGGCCTACGACGTGGCCGTCCCTCCCGGCGCCACCGACTCGCCCAAGGTCCGCAACATCACCAGCGTCCCGCGACGCGGGGCGCGCATCGTGGTCACCCGGCACTGAGCCCTGCGCGGCGGCCGCTCCGTCGAGCCGGGGCAGCCCGTCGGTGGGGGCTCGGTCGGCCTGCCTAGGCTGACCCGGTGAAGCTCGAACGCAAGCACGCCCTGGTCCTGCTCGCCATCGCGGTCTGGAACGTCGTGACCTACGCCCAGTTCACCAAGGCGCTGATCCAGACCGAGGAGGACCGGCCGACGGGCTACTTCGTGGCGCACGGCGTCCTGATCGTGGTCAACGTGGTCATTGCCGTGGTGCTCGGTCGCTGGGGGCTCCGCGCCCTGCGCGCCTCGCGCACCTGACCAGCCCGCGTCCTGCGAGGCGGTCCGTGGGCCTCGGGGCGTCATACGCCTTGGCTCCACTGGCGACCACCTCGTATGACGCCCGGCTGCGGCCGGCGGTGATCCCGGAGCCGAGGTGACGCTCGGAAGTTCCCGGCGGCGGTCACGATTCGGCAACGGGACGGGTGGCCTCTTGACCCGCCGCGGCCACGGGACGAGGTTTGATCCCGGCCACCACACCCGGCGGCCCTCATTCGTAGCCGCAGAGATCCTGGGGAGGCTGTCCTGAGCGCGTTGGAGGACCCGAGTGCAGCCCACGCCGCCCCCGAGGCGGCGCTGACCGGCGAGAAGAAGATCGAGGGGCGCTCGCTCAGCCAGATCGCCTGGGGCAAGCTCCGTCGGGACAAGGTCGCCCTCGCCGGCGGTGCGTTCATCGTGCTGCTGGTCCTCGTGGCCGTCTGCGCCCCGCTGATCGTGAAGATCACCGGAGGCCCGCCCAACGAGTACCACCAGGAGCTGCTCGACATGGGCCTGGGCGGCATCCCGATCGGCGGCTTCGGGGGGGCCAGCTGGGGGCACCCGATGGGGGTGGAGACGATCAACGGGCGCGACATCTTCAGCCGCATCCTCTACGGCGCCCGGATCTCGCTGCTGATCGCGATCCTGGCGACGATGCTCTCGGTGGCGATCGGGACGACGGTCGGCATCGTGGCCGGGTTCTTCGGCGGCTGGGTCGACGCGATCCTCAGTCGGATCATGGACATGTTCCTGGCGTTCCCGCTGCTGGTCTTCGCGATCGCGCTGTCCGGCGTCTTCCCGGAGAAGGCGTTCGGGTTCTCGGGCCTGCCGCTGCGACTGGGTCTGCTGGTCTTCGTGATCGGGTTCTTCAACTGGCCCAACATCGGCCGGATCGTGCGCGGCCAGACGATCTCCCTGCGGGAGCGGGAGTACGTCGAGGCGGCGCGCAGTCTCGGGGCCAGGCGTCCCTACATCCTGTTCACCGAGCTGCTGCCCAACCTGATGGCGCCGATCCTCGTCTACTCGACGCTGATCATCCCGACCAACATCCTCTTCGAGGCGGCGCTGTCGTTCCTCGGAGTCGGCGTACCCCCTCCCACGGCGACGTGGGGCGGCATGCTCTCCGACGCGGTGAACTTCTACACGGTGCCGCACTTCATGTTCTGGCCCGGCCTGGCGATCTTCGCCACGGTGCTGGCCTTCAACCTCTTCGGCGACGGACTGCGTGACGCGTTCGACCCCAGAAGCCGGTGACGACACCGGACAACCATCCGCCAACCCGCGAGCGTCGGGAGCGGACGAAAAGGAAGGTAACAACAGATGCGCATCATGCGTAGGAGAGCAGCGGTGGCACTGGCCGCGGTTGCAGCGCTCGGCCTCAGCGCCTGTGGTTCCGGAGGCGGCGGCGGCAACGACGCTGCCAGCGGGCCCAAGCTCGACAACGGCGCGATCGGAAAGATCGTCAACGCCTCCGACAAGAAGGGTGGCACCCTCAAGTTCGGCCTCGCCGGTGAGTGGGGCGACACGGTCGACCCGGGTGAGACCTACTACGGCTACTCCTGGGACATGCTGCGCAACTACGCGCGCACCCTGGTGACGTTCAAGCCCGAGCCTGGCAAGGCCGGCCTCGAGCTGACGCCTGACCTGGCCACGGATCTCGGCGAGTCGAGCGCAGACGCGAAGACGTGGACCTACACGCTCAAGCCCGGCCTCAAGTTCGAGGACGGGTCGGAGATCACGGCGAAGGACGTCAAGTACGCCGTGCTCCGCAACACCGACAAGAAGACCTTCCCCAACGGCTACACCTACATGGAGGACTTCCTCGACCTCCCCAAGGGGTACGACGGTCCGTACCGGTCGAAGAACATGAACACCGACCAGGCGATCGAGACCCCGGACAAGTACACGATCGTCTTCCACCTGAAGAAGCCGTTCGCCGGCTTCGACTACATGGCGCAGCTTCCCGCCACGGCCCCCGTGCCGCAGGCCAAGGACACCGGCGCCAAGTACAGGGAGCACGTGATCTCCTCGGGGCCCTACATGTTCGACGGGAAGTACAACCCGACGACGGGCTTCAAGCTGATCCGCAACCCCAACTGGGACCCAGCGACCGACCCGAACCGCAAGGCGCTGCCGGACGAGATGACCGTCCAGCTGAACATGCAGCCTGACGACGTCGACAACCAGATCATCGCCGGCACCCTCGACGTGGACATCGCCGGCACCGGCGTGCAGCCCGCGTCGCTGCCGAAGGTGCTCCAGTCGGCGGACCTGCAGTCGCGCGCCGACAACCCGGTCGTGGCGCGTCTCTGGTACACCTCCATCAACCCCACGGTGGCGCCGCTGGACAACATCGACTGCCGCAAGGCCGTCATCTACGCGATGAACGCGACGTCCTACCAGAACGCCTACGGCGGCAAGTTCGCCGGCGGTGAGATCGCGACGACCCTGATGCCGCCGATGATCCCGGGTTACAAGGACTTCGACCTCTACGGGGTCAAGGACAACCCGACCGGGCAGCCGGACAAGGCCAAGGAGGCCCTGAAGGCCTGCGGCCAGCCCGACGGCTTCGAGATCAACATGGGCTACCGCGACGACCGTCCCAAGGAGAAGGCCACCGCCGAGGGCTTCCAGCAGGCGCTGGGCAAGGTCGGCATCAAGGTGACGCCGAAGGCACTCCCCTCCGGTGACTACTTCTCCGCCGCCTGTGGGCTCCCGTCCTACGTGGTGAAGAACAACCTCGGCCTGTGCGCCAACGGCTGGGGTGCCGACTGGAACGACGGCTTCGGGTTCCTGTCGCAGATCGTCGACAGTCGCGTCATCCGGGAAACCGGTGGCTCGTCGAACACGTCGGTGCGGATCCCCGAGGTCGACACGATGATCGACCAGGCGATCGTGGAGCTCGACGCCGACAAGCGGAACACGATCTGGGGTGACGTCGACAAGCGGGTGATGGAGGAAGCAGTCATCTACCCGGGCGTCTACGCCAAGGCAGTGCTCCTCCGTTCGAAGAACGCCACCAACATCTTCGTCAACGAGGCGTACGGCTACTACGACTACACCGCCATGGGTGTGAAGTAGCAGCTTCCGCACCACTTCATCGACACCGAAGGTAGGTGAAGGCGATCGTGACCGGTCCCGGGCAGGAGTGAGATCCTGGCCGGGACCGGCCACGCAGCCGAAGTCTTGATCAGCTACATCATCCGGCGCCTGATCGCCGCGGTCGGGCTCGTGCTCGTGATCACCATGGTCACGTTCGCGATCTTCTACCTGATGCCGCGGATCGCGGGCGCCACCCCCGAGACGCTCGCCACGCGCTACGTGGGCCGCTCGGCCTCCGGTGCCACGGTCGAGCAGACCGCCGAGCGGCTCGGGTTCTACGACCCGGTGCCGGTGCAGTACGGCCGCTGGCTCAAGGGCGTCGTCGCCGGCACCGAGTACGACCTCGGCGCGGGCGTGGAGAAGTGCCCCGCTCCCTGCCTGGGGTACTCGTTCCGCAACAAGAGCCCGGTGCTCCCGGAGATCCAGCGGCGGTTCCCGGTGACGCTCTCGCTGGCCATCGGCGCAGCCGCGATCTGGCTGGTCTTCGGTGTGGCCACGGGGGTGGTCTCCGCCCTGAAGCGGGGTTCGCTCTTCGACCGAGCGGCCATGACCGTGGCGCTCGCAGGCGTCTCGCTACCCATCTTCTGGACGGGCCTGATCTCCCTGTCGTTCTTCAGCTACAACCTCGGCTGGACGCCACCGGGGGCGTCGTACGTGAGCATCACGGACAACCCCCTGAAATGGGCCCACGCCCTGTTGCTGCCCTGGATCACCCTGGCCCTGCTGTTCTCCGCGCAGTACGCGCGACTCACGCGCGCGGGCATGCTGGAGACCATGGGTGAGGACTACATCCGCACGGCTCGCGCCAAGGGCCTGAAGGAACGCAAGGTCGTGGTCAGGGCCGCGCGCAGGCCGTGCTTGACCCCGATCGTGACGATCTTCGGCCTCGACTTCGGTCTGCTCATCGGTGGCGCGGTGCTCACCGAGACCGTGTTCGGCCTGCCGGGTCTCGGGCAGCTGGCGATCCAGGGGACCAAGGGCAACGACCTCCCGCAGGTGCTGGCCGTGGTCCTGGTGACCGCGGTCGCCGTGGCCGTGGCGAACCTGGTCGTCGACCTCCTGTACGCCGTCATCGACCCGAGAGTGGGCAACGGGTGACCACTGTGACCTCCGAGACGCACGGGGCCCCGGGCGGGGCCGGCCAGGCACACCTGGACGTGCGCGACCTCCAGGTGCACTTCGCCACCGACGACGGCGTCGTGAAGTCCGTGGACGGGCTCTCCTTCCACCTCGACCGGGGTCAGACCCTGGGCATCGTGGGCGAGTCCGGCTCCGGCAAGTCGGTGACCAGCATGGCCGTGATGGGCCTGCACACCGCCAGCAACGCGAAGATCAGCGGGTCGATCAAGCTCGACGGCCAGGAGCTCGTGGGCGCCGACCCCGAGGTGGTGCGCCAGCTGCGCGGCAAGAAGATGGCGATGATCTTCCAGGACCCGCTCTCGGCGATGCACCCCTTCTACACCGTCGGCAACCAGATCATCGAGGCCTACCGGATCCACAACAAGGTCTCGAAGAAGGTGGCCCGCGCCCACGCGGTCGACATGCTCGACCGGGTCGGCATCCCCGAGCCGTCCAAGCGTGTGGACGCTTATCCGCACCAGTTCTCCGGCGGCATGCGCCAGCGCGCCATGATCGCGATGTCCTTGTCCTGCGACCCGGCCCTGCTGATCGCCGACGAGCCGACCACGGCCCTCGACGTCACCGTGCAGGCCCAGATCCTCGACCTGCTGCGCGACCTGCAGAAGGAGTTCAACTCCGCGATCGTGATCATCACCCACGACCTCGGAGTGGTCGCCGAGCTCGCTGACGACATCCTGGTGATGTACGCCGGTCGGGCCGCGGAGTACGGCACCGCGGACCAGCTCTTCAACGCCCCCGAGCACCCCTACACCTGGGGCCTGCTGAGCTCGATGCCTCGCTTCGACAAGGCCCCGACCGACCGGCTGCTGCCCATCAAGGGAACGCCACCTAGCCTGATCCGGGTCCCCGAGGGCTGCGCCTTCAACCCCCGGTGCGACTTCCAGCCGCGGGTCGGTTCTGCCTGCATGGTCGACCGGCCCGACCTGCTCGACAACGGCAGCGACCACCTCGTCGCGTGCCACATCCCGCCCGCCGAGCGCCAGCAGGTCTGGGCGCAGGAGATCTCCCCGAGGCTCTCGTGACTACTGCAGAGACTGAACCCACTTCCGCTGCTCCGGCGCCGGACCGGACCACGCCGACGCGGCACGCCAACCGGACACCTGAGCGGGAGCGCGAGAACCTGCTCGAGGTCGAGGACCTCGTCAAGCACTTCCCGATCAAGGGCGGGTTCCTGAGCAGGTCCAGGAGTGCCGTCCAGGCGGTCGACGGCGTGACCTTCAGCGTGCGTCGCGGCGAGACCTTCTCGATCGTCGGTGAGTCCGGCTGTGGCAAGAGCACCACCGCGCGCCTGATCACGCGGTTGCTCGAGCCGACCTCCGGCAAGGTCACCTTCGAGGGCCACGACATCACCCATCTCTCCGACGGCAAGATGCGGCCGCTGCGCCGCGACATCCAGATGATCTTCCAGGACCCGTACTCGTCGTTGAACCCACGGCACACGGTCGGCAAGATCGTGGGCGCGCCGTACAAGCTCCAGGGCGTCGAGCCGGAGGGCGGGCGCAAGAAGGCGGTGCAGGCGCTGCTCGAGACGGTCGGCCTGAGCCCCGAGCACTACAACCGCTATCCGCACGAGTTCTCCGGCGGCCAGCGCCAGCGCATCGGCATCGCCCGGACGCTCGCCCTGAAGCCGAAGCTGATCGTGGCCGACGAGCCCGTCTCCGCCCTGGACGTCTCGATCCAGGCCCAGGTCGTCAACCTGCTCGAGGACCTGCAGGAGGAGCTCGACCTGACCTACGTGATGATCGCGCACGACCTCTCCGTCGTACGCCACGTCTCGGACCGGGTGGCGGTCATGTACCTCGGCAAGATCGTCGAGATCGGCGACCGCGACGACCTCTACGACCGCCCGCGCCACCCCTACACCGTGGCCATGCTCTCCGCGGTGCCCGTGCCCGACACCAACCGTCGCCACCAGCGTGACCGGATCCGCCTCGAGGGCGACGTCCCCAGCCCCATCAACCCGCCCCCCGCCTGCCGGTTCCACACCCGCTGCTGGAAGGCCCAGGACATCTGCAAGACCGAGGAACCCCTCCTCCTCCAGATCGGCACCGGCCCCACCAGCGGGCACCAGGTGGCCTGCCACTTCCCGGAGGACGTGAAGGCGCCGGAGGTGGCGGGCGGGGCTGCAGGAATCCCCGGGTAGCCGGGGGATCTTTGCAGTCGCTGCCGGTCCGGGCAGTGCTGCGGAGCCTCTGTCCGCGTCGCGGAAGGTCGTGAGAACCGCCGTGGGCGTTGACGCGCCCCCCGGGTCCCATGCCCACGATCTGGAGATGGGCTGATCGCCTCGCACCTGGGTGTGTGTGACTCTGGCCACTCGTCGTGCGGCGGTGCGCCTCACGCGGGGCGACCGGGCAAGGACCTGGCCGGACTGGGTAGGTTCGTCCGGGACAATGACGGGGACAGCGACACCGGAGCCAAACGCGCGGGAGGCCACGATGAACGACGACCCCGACCACCAGGGTCCTGACGACGAGGGTCCCGACGACGGCCGCACCGCCCAGGTGACGCGTGCACTGCTCAAGGCGCTGGCGGTGGTCGTGGTCATCGGTGTCGTCATCGCCCTGGGCACCACGATCATGGTGCGTGCCCTGGGGCTCAACGAGAACGACTCGCCGGGACCGGTGGGCGCGGCCCCCTCGGGGCCGACCAAGCCGCTGCCGACGACGGCCCTCCCGGTGCCCGGTGACGACCAGTCCCCCGAGCAGCCCACCAAGTCGGCCGCTCCCTCGAAGACTCCCGACACCAAGAACCGTGACCTCAAGCTCGACGCCTCCCCGGGCACGGCGAAGCCGATGGAGCGGGTCAACCTCACGGGCACCTACAAGGGCGCCGACAACCTCAGCCTGAAGGTGCAGCGCTTCGAGAACGGCGGCTGGAGTGACTTCGGTGTCGACGCGACGGTGCGCGCCGGCACCTACGCGACCTACGTGCAGACCGGCCGGGCCGGCGTGCAGAGGTTCCGGATGTACGACCCCGCGAAGAAGAACGCCAGCAACGCCGTCCGCGTCACGATCGGCTGAGCAGTCCCCGAGGGGCGCCCCGGCATGCGAATGTGGCGCACGTGGCCAGAGTTTCGCTCCGGTGCCACCCACGCCACATTCGCATGCCGGCCGGTTCCCCGGGGCGCCCACCAGGGCCCCGGTCGGGGAGGTTCGGCTCAGTCGGGGATGTAGTCGAACTCGTCCGGGTTGGGGCCGGTCCGGCCGTCCTCACCCTTGTCGAGGGCAGAGATCGCGTCCATCGAGTCGTCGCTGAGCTCGAAGTCGAAGAGCGCGAAGTTCTCCGCCATCCGCTCCGGAGTCGAGGACTTCGGGAAGATGATGTCGCCGCGCTGCACGTGCCAGCGCAAGGTCACCTGGGCCGGCGTACGGCCGAGCGCGGCGGCGATCTTGGTGATCACCTCGTCGTCGAGGACACCGCCCTGGGCGATCGGTGACCAGGCCTCGGTGAGGATTCCGGCGCTGTGACCGGCGGTCCGCGCCGCCTCGTTGGTGAAGTAGGGGTGGACCTCGATCTGGTTCACGGCGGGGGCGACGCCGGTCTCCTCGGCGAGCCGGGCCAGGTGGGCCGGCTGGAAGTTGGAGACACCCACCGACGCGGCCCGGCCGTCGTCGACGAGCTCGAGCAGCGTCCTCCACGTGGACACGAAATCACCGTCGTAGAGCGTCGGGAGCGGCCAGTGGATGAGGAACAGGTCGATCTTGTCCAGGCCCAGGGCGGACATCGTCTCGTCGAACGCGCGGCGGGCGTCGTTGGGCTTGTGGAACCCGTTGTTGAGCTTGGAGGTGATGTAGAGCTCGTCGCGCGCGAGGCCGGAGGAGGCGATGGCCTCGCCGACGCCCTTCTCGTTCTGGTAAATCTGCGCGGTGTCGATGTGGCGGTAGCCGATCTCGAACGCCTGCGAGACCACCTCGGCGGTGTCCTCCGGCGGGACCTGGAACACGCCGAAGCCGAGCTGGGGGATCTTGGTGCCGTCGTTGAGGGTGATCGTGGGGATTGACATGTCATCCGCCTACCCGATCGCCCGAGGGGCTAACCCGTGGCCAGACCCAGCGCCTCGAGGAACCCGGACGGGTCGGCCACGGTCAGGGTCGCGCCAGGGTGGACGATCCGACGCGTCGGGTCGATCGCCGGCACGGGCCGGTCGAAGCGCAGGCACACCCCCGACCGG
>JBKJON010000413.1:0-5349 GCA_046595715.1 Marmoricola sp. | reverse complement strand
GTGAAGCTCGGCCCGAGGACCACTGCCGACGACGCCATCGCCCTGTCGGCCAAGCTCAACCCCACCAACGAAGCAGGCGGGCTCACCTTCATCACCCGCACGGGCGCGGGCAAGATCCGCGACCACCTGCCCCCGCTCCTGGAGAAGGTGCACGCCGCGGGCGTCGAGGCGGCGTGGGTCTGCGACCCGATGCACGGCAACACCTTCGAGGCGAGCTCGGGTTACAAGACCCGTGCCTTCGACGCCGTTATCGAGGAGGTACAGGGCTTCTTCGACGTCCACCACGGCCTCGGCACCTGGCCCGGCGGTGTTCACGTGGAGCTGACCGGCGACGACGTCACCGAGTGCGTCGGCGGTGGTGAGTCGGTCTCCGAGATCGACCTGGCCAACCGCTACGAGTCGGTGTGCGACCCGCGCCTGAACCGGGTGCAGTCGCTCGAGCTGTCGTTCCTCGTCGCCGAGATGCTGCGCAAGGCGTGAGCCGCGTCCGCGAGCTCACCGGCGAGCACCTCGAGTTCTGGCGCGAGCGGCACCTCTGCTCGGTGACGACCCTGCGAGGCGACGGCTCGCCGCACGTCGTGCCGATGGGCTGCGTGGTCGACGTGGACGCGGACGACTCCGAGCTCGGCGTCGCGTGGGCGATCACCTCACGGACCTCGCAGAAGGTCGCCAACCTCCGTCGCGGTGGTGACCGCCGGGTCGCGGTCTGCCAGGTCGACGGTGGCCGCTGGTCGACCATCGAGGGCGTCGCCGAGGTGCGCGAGGACGAGGAGTCGGTGGCGGAGGCCGTACGCCGCTACGCCGTCCGCTACCGCCAGCCCCGCGAGAACCCCGACCGGGTGGCCCTGCGCATCGTCATCACCAAGGTCACCGGCAACGTCTGAACCACCCGGGCTGCGCCAGATGACCCGGAGCCGACTGCGCCTGGTTCAGGCGGGTTCGATGCCCACGGGGACCAGCAGGCCACGCAGGCGGATCAGGCCGTCCCGGATGCGGGTCTTGCCCGTGCCGAGCGGCAGCTGGAGCAGCTGGGATATCTCCCGATGGGTGTGGCCGCCGAAGTAGGCGAGCTCGAGGGCCTGACGCTGGCCGGGGGAGAGCGCCGCCATCGCCTCCCGCACCCGCTGCGCCTCGTGGGACGCCTCGGCAGTGGCTGTGGTCTGGTCGAAGGGGGCGGGGCGACCCCGCTCGGCCTCGGCCTGGTCCCGGCGCCGGGAGGCCTCGGAGGAGCGCACGCGGTCCACCGCCCGACGGTGGGCGATCGTCATCACCCAGGAGAGGGCGGAACCGCGGGCCGGGTCGAAGCGGTCACAGGTCTGCCAGATCTGGAGGAACACCTCCTGGCTGACCTCCTCCGACTGGTGCACGTCTCCGATGACGCGCAGCACGAGCCCGTAGACCCGCGGGGCGACGCCCTCGTAGAGCTCCGCGAACGCCGACGCGTCCCCGCCCCCCGACCGCACGAGCTGGGCTGCGAGCGGATCGAGCTCACGGTGGCCGGCGGCTCCGGCCGCCTCTGGTCCGCTCAACGTGTCCTCCGTGGGACAACAGGCTGTCGCCCCTAAGCACATCTTGTGCACAAGTAACTTGCGCACACGGTATCGCACTGCGTGTCAGAATGTCGCCATGGCCGAAACTCGCACCCCACCGCTGTCCGACCAGGTGTGCTTCGACCTCTACGCCGCCTCCCGGGCCGTCACCAACGCCTACCGTCCGGTGCTCACCGAGCTGGGTCTGACCTACCCCCAGTTCCTGGTGCTGATCGTGCTGTGGGAGCGCGGCACGTGCACCGTCAAGGAGCTCGCGGCGGCGTTGAAGCTCGACCACGGCACCTTGACCCCGCTGCTGCGACGGATGGTGGCCAAGGGGCTGCTGACACGGCGCCGCGCCCACGCTGACGAGCGCTTCGTGGAGATCGCCCTGGCCCCGGACGGGGACGCGTTGCGGGTCCACGCGACGAAGATCCACTGCGACATGAAGGAGACGCTCGGCATGGATGACTCCGAGTTCGCGGCCCTTCAGACCACGTTGCGCGTGCTCACGGCGAACGTCACGGTCTGAAGGTCTCCCACCGCCTCCTGGTCAGCCTGCCGGGGTGAAGCCCTGGGTCCGCTCCCCGTCGATGAGGTACTTCCCGTCCTCGAACCTCAGGTCGAGGACGGTGGGGCCGGGCCCGTTGTCGAAGTTGTCGAACCGCACCTGGTAGCTGACGCTGAGGTTCTCGGGGTTGGTCGAGATGCTGAGGACGCGGCCGTTGGTGGCCTTCTCCCAGAACCTCCGGTAGGTGTCGAAGCCACCGCTCTCGGTCTGGAACTTCGGGGTCAGCATCTGCCAGGACCTGGCGGGGTCCTCGGCCACGGCCGCGACGTAGTCGCGGATGAAGGCCTCCATCCCCGCTGCGGTCGGCGCGGCGGCCGACGCGCTGGGGCTGGGGCTCGGGCTCGGGCTGGCGCTCGAGCCGGTGCCCGGACCGGCCGCGTCGTTCGACGCCGGGTCCCGGTTGGCCAGGGCGGCGTACAGCACCGCAGCCAGCAGGAGCGCGAGCACGAGCCCTGCGAGCAACAGTCCGGCGGGTCTGCGGCGGGTCTGGGGGGAGTCGACGCGCGGTAGGGCCGCGGCAGGCGCAGGCGCAGGCGCGGGGACGCCGGTGCCGAGAGGCTGAGTGCCGGCCTCGTCCGCCCTCTCGCCCCAGCCGTTGCCCGCCGGCACCGGGTGTGACGGGTCGCCGAGGAAGTCGCGCACCTGCCTCATCGACCAGCGCCTGGCCGGGTCCTTGACCATGGTGCCCTGGAGCAGCGGGGTCATCCAGCCGGCGTCGTCGAGCCGCGGCGGGTCCTCGTGGACGATCCGGTAGAGCGCGCCGAGAACGTTGTCGCCGATCTCGTACGGCGGCCGGCCGGCCAGCAGGTGGTAGGTCGTCACGCCCAGCGACCAGACGTCGGCGGCCGCGTCGCCCCGTCCGCCGATCGCGATCTCCGGCGCGAGGTAGCCCGGGGAGCCGGTCACCATCCCGGTCTGCGTCAGCGAGGGGTCGGTCGAGATGCGGGCGATGCCGAAGTCGGTGAGCTTCACCTGCCAGCTGCGGTCCAGGAGCATGTTCGACGGCTTCACGTCGCGGTGCGCGATGCCCGCCGCGTGGGCGGCGAGGAGCGCGTCCGCCGCCTGCCACAGCAGCGGTGCCGCGTCGTCGGGCGTGAGCCGGCCCTCGTGCCGGATGAGTTCGTCGAGGGTGACGCCGTCGACGTACTCCATCACCAGCCAGTGCGCGTCCTCGTCGACGACGATGTCGAAGACCGCGACCACGTGCGGGTGGTTGAGCCGGGCCCCCAGTCGGGCCTCGCGTTCGGCGCGTGCCAGGTCGGTGTGGTCCGCCCCGGGGAGCAGGCCGATCCGCTTCAGCGCCACCTGACGTCCGAGGACCTCGTCGCGGCCGAGCCAGACGACGCCCGTGCCGCCCCGTCCGATCTCACGGTCGAGCGAGTACCTGCCGGCGATCACGGTGGCCTTTCGGTCTGACGAGAACATCTGCCGCACCATCGTAGGTGCGGGTCCCCGGTGAGACGAAAGTCCCTGAGCGCGAGGCCGGGCCTGAGGACCGGCCCGAGGCCGCGCCTGAGGTCGGGCCCGAGGTGAGCGAGGACCCGGCGTGCACCGTCTCGAGACGACCGAGCGTACGACGACCGCAGGGCTCCACCTCGACGTCCCACTCGGAGCCGGCCTCGGAGCGATAGGCGACCCTCGCCCGCCGGTGCTGCGAGGTGGCCTCCACCAGCGCAGGCGTGATGGTGGAGTCGGGCCGGGCGGCGGCGCGGTCGGGGACGCGTGCGGTGGCGAGGAACACCAGCGGCGGCAGGCGCAGGCCGCGACCCGGCACGTGGGCCATGCCGACCTTTTCCGGGAGGCCCTCGACGGGCTGGTCGGGGAGGACCCGCCCCAGGAACGCACCCAGGTGTGAGCCCAGGGGTCGCCCCCGTTCGCTCTGGGCGGACGGGTGTGCGGGAACACCGGTCCTCACCTGGAAGTTGAGCCGGACAGACTCAAGAATCGAGGAATTCATGACTGACCTGCTGCACCTCCCACTGCTGTCCGTGCCCGACCTGGTGGTCCTGCCCGGCATGGTCGTCCCGATCGAGCTCGACGGCGACAGCCGTCCCGTGGTCGACGCCGCCCAAGCGGGGTCCGAGGGCAGATTGCTGCTCGCACCACGCCTCGCCGACCGCTACCCGACCCACGGGGTGGTGGCGACCATCGAGCAGGTGGGCCGCCTCCCCGGGGGCGCCCCCGCGGCCGTGCTGCGCGCCGGCGAGCGGGCCCGGATCGGTTCCGGCGTCCCAGGAACGGGCGCGGCCCTGTGGGTCGAGGCCGAGACCCTCGACGAGGCGCCCACGACCGACCACGTGCGCGAGCTGGCCGAGGAGTACAAGAACGTCGTCATCGCCATCCTGCAGCGACGCAACGCCTGGCAGGTCATCGACTCGGTCCAGCGCGTGAGCGACCCCTCTCAGCTGGCCGACATGGCCGGCTACGCGTCGTACCTCACCGACGAGCAGAAGCGTGAGCTCCTCGAGACGCCCGAGGTGGAGGAGCGGCTGTCCCGCGTCCTGGCCTGGGGCCGAGACCACTTCGCCGAGCTCGAGGTCACCGAGAAGATCAGCGACGACGTCCGCGAGGGTATGGACAAGCGCCAGCGCGAGTTCCTGTTGCGCGAGCAGCTGGCCGCGATCCGCAAGGAGCTGGGCGAGGACGAGCCCGAGGGCGCCGACGACTACCGGGGACGGGTCGAGGCGGCCGAGCTTCCCGAGAAGGTGCGCGAGGCCGCGCTGCGCGAGGTCGGCAAGCTCGAGCGCGCCAGCGACCAGAGCCCGGAGTCGAGCTGGATCCGGACCTGGCTCGACACCGTGCTCGACCTGCCCTGGTCGGTGCGCACCGAGGACCAGACCGACATCGCCGGTGCCCGGGAGATCCTGGACGCCGACCACCACGGGCTCGACGACGTCAAGGACCGCATCGTGGAGTACCTCGCGGTGCGTTCCCGCCGCGCCGAGCGCGGCCTGGAGGTCGTGGGCGGACGCGGCTCGGGAGCCGTGCTGGCGCTCGTCGGCCCTCCCGGGGTCGGCAAGACCTCGCTGGGGGAGTCCGTGGCGCGCGCTCTGGGGCGCAACTTCGTGCGGGTCTCGCTGGGGGGTGTCCGTGACGAGGCCGAGATCCGCGGTCACCGGCGCACCTACGTCGGCGCACTTCCGGGTCGCATCGTGCGTGCCATCGCGGAGTCGGGTTCGATGAACCCGGTCGTGCTGCTCGACGAGATCGACAAGGTCGGCGCCGACTACCGGGGCGACCCGGCCGCAG
>JBKJON010000139.1:0-5661 GCA_046595715.1 Marmoricola sp. | reverse complement strand
CAACCTGTCGATGGGCGACCTGCACTTCTCCCAGGGCGACGGTGAGATCACCTTCTGCGGTGCCATCGAGATGGGCGGATTCATCGACCTGCGCGTCGACCTCATCAAGGGTGGGATGGAGACCTACGGCGTCTCGGAGAACGCCATCTTCATGCCGGGCACGAGCGACCCGCAGTTCAGCGAGTGGCTCGCCTTCTCCGGCACGTCGGTGACCCTGGACGGCGAGCAGCGCTACCTGGACTCGCACCTGTCCTACCAGCGGGCCTGCCTGCACGCGATCGACTACCTGACGAAGTTCGGCTACTCCCCCGAGCAGGCCTACATGATTCTCGGCGCGGCGCCCATCGAAGGACGGCTCTCCGGCGTGGTCGACATCCCGAACTCCTGCTCGACGGTCTACCTCCCGACCTCGATCTTCGACGTTGACATCCGACCGTCGAGCGCAGGCCCCCAGCAGGTCGACCCCGGGATGGGCGTGCCCCGGTCCTCCTTCTGAGGACTCGGCCACCGACTCGACGTGCGTGCCTCGGGTCCGGAGCGGGAAGCCGAGACAGGCCCGCGGCGTACGATGTCGTCGAAACGGTCCGACTCATCGCAGAGGATCCCGAGATGGCCCAGCGCACGCCCAGGCCGCCACCGGCGCCCACCCCGGCCGACCCGGCGCGCGCGGTGTCGGTCCGCGCCATCGCCGAGGGGCTCACTGAGGTCCGCGGGCCATTGCTGCCGGTCCTCCACGAGGTCGTCGCCACCCATGGTTACGTCGATGACGACGACCTCCCCGTGATCGCCGACGCCCTCAACCTCAGCCGCGCGGACGTCCTCGGTGTCGTCAGCTTCTACCCCGACTTCCGCCGCACTCCCCCCGCCGAGCACCGGGTCAGCATCTGCCGCGCAGAGGCCTGCCAGGCGCGAGGCGCGGAGACGACGTACGGCGCTGCGGCCGACCGATGGTCGGGCTCGGTGGACGTCGAGGTCGGCGAGGTCTTCTGCCTCGGCAACTGCGCACTGGGGCCGTCCGGGATGGTCGACGGCGCCCTCCACGGCCGACTCACCCCCGAGCGGCTCAACGACCTCGCCGACGGGTGGAGCCGATGAGCACGGTCTGGGTCCCCTGCGACGCCGCCGCCGTCTCGGTGGGCGCCGACGAGGTGGCGGCCGCGATCGAGGCCGCCGGCGCGACGGTCCGCCGCAACGGCTCCCGCGGGATGCTGTGGATGGAGCCGCTCATCGAGGTCGAGGACGCCGACGGCACCCGTCGCGGCTACGCCAACGTCACCGGGGCCGATGTCGACGCGCTTCTCGCCGGCGACCTCGACGGCACTGACCGCGCCCTCGGCGTCGTCGAGGAGTACCCATGGCTCGTCAGCCAGCACCGGGTGTCGTTCGCGCGGGTCGGCCTCATCGAGCCCACCGACATCGCCGCCTACCGCGCGCACGGTGGGCTCGCCGGCCTGGAACGCGCCCTGGCCCTCGACCCCGCCGCCGTGGTCGAGGAGGTCAAGACCTCCGGGCTGCGCGGCCGTGGCGGGGCGGGCTTCCCCGCCGGCATCAAGTGGGAGACCGTACGCACCGCCGAAGCTGACGTGAAGTTCGTCGTCTGCAACGCCGACGAAGGCGACTCCGGCACCTTCGCCGATCGGATGCTCATCGAGGGTGACCCGTTCACCCTCATCGAGGGGATGGCCATCGCTGCTGTGGCCGTCGGCGCGACCGAGGGCTACGTCTACCTCCGCAGCGAGTACCCGCACGCTCTGCGCACGCTGCGCCGTGCCATCGACATCGCCTACGCCCACGGGGTGCTCGGCCAGTCCGTCCTCGGCAGCGGGCGCCGTTTCGACCTCGACGTGCGCGTCGGCGCCGGCGTCTACATCTGCGGGGAGGAGACCTCGATGCTCGAATCGCTCGAGGGCAAGCGGGGTGAGGTGCGGGCCAAGCCCCCGATCCCCGCCCTGCAGGGGCTGTTCGGGAAGCCGACGGTCGTCAACAACGTCCTCACCCTCGGCGCGGTCCCGATGGTGCTCGCCGACGGCGGCGAGGCCTATGCCGCTCTCGGCACCGGGAGGTCCCGCGGCACCCAGGTGTTCCAGCTCGCCGGCAACGTCGCTCACGGCGGAATCGTCGAGGTGGACTTCGGCATCGGTCTCGGAGAGCTCGTGGAGGGGTACGGCGGCGGCACGGCCTCCGGCCGACCGGTCAAGGCGGTGCAGGTCGGCGGGCCGCTCGGCGCCTACCTGCCGCCGGGACGGTTCGACCTGCCGATGGACTACGAGGCGTTCGCCGACGCCGGCGCGATGGTGGGGCACGGCGGTGTCGTCGTCTTCGACGACACGATGGACGCCGGCGCGATGGCGCGGTTCGCGATGGAATTCTGTGCCAAGGAGTCGTGCGGCAAGTGCACGCCGTGCCGGGTCGGCTCGATCCGGGGTGTGGAGGTCATCGACCGGATCCGCTCCGGCACCGAGCGCCACGCGAACCTCGTGCTCCTCGAGGACCTCTGCACGACGATGGCCAAGGGCTCGCTCTGTGCGATGGGCGGCCTGACCCCGATGCCGGTGCGCAGCGCGCTCGAGCACTTCCCTGAGGACTTCGGGGTGCCGCCCGACGCGGCCGGCGCCGTCGCCGACGACATACCAGAACCGGCCTCGAGCACACACGGAGGAGCCCGCCCATGACACTCACCCACGAGACCGACTACGGCACACCGGCGGTCGAATCCGACGAGACCGCCACTCTGTCCATCGACGGCCGCGAGGTCACGGTCCCCGATGGCACGTCGGTGATGCGCGCGGCCGCCGAGGTGGGCATCGTGGTGCCGAAGCTGTGCGCCACGGACTCGCTCGCGGCGTTCGGCTCGTGCCGGCTCTGCCTCGTCGAGGTCGAGGGCCGCAAGGGCACACCCGCCTCCTGCACGACACCGTGCTCCGAGGGCATGGTCGTCAGCACGCAGACCGAGCAGGTCCGCGACCTGCGCCGCGGCGTCATGGAGCTCTATCTCTCGGACCACCCCGAGGACTGCGCCGGCTGCGCCCGCGGCTCGTGCGAGATGCAGCGGCTGGCACGGGAGACCGGGGTCGCCGAGGTGCGCTACGGGTTGGCGGGCGCCAACCACCTCGACGACACCGCCGACCGGTCGAACCCGTACTTCGACTACGACCCGGCCGCGTGCATCGTCTGCTCGCGGTGCGTGCGGGCCTGCTCGGAGACCCAGGGCACGTTCGCGCTCACCGTCGAGGGGCGCGGCTTCGACTCGCGCATCAGCACCGGAGGCCCGGACTTCATGGGCTCCGAGTGCGTCTCGTGTGGTGCCTGTGTCCAGGCCTGCCCCACCGACGCCCTCACCGAGCGCTCAGTCGTCGAGCTCGGGATGCCGACGCGTTCGGTCCTCACGACCTGCGCCTACTGCGGTGTCGGCTGCTCGTTCAAGGCCGAGGTCCAGGGCGACGGCGACGCCACGCGTGTCGTGCGGATGACCCCGTGGAAGGACGGGGGCGCCAACGAGGGGCACTCGTGCGTGAAGGGCCGCTTCGCCTACGGGTACACCAACCACGAGGACCGGCAGCTCGAGCCGATGGTGCGCGACAGCATCGATGACGAGTGGCGCGTCGTGTCGTGGGAGGAGGCCATCGCGAAGGTCGCGACCGGCTTCCGCGGCATCCAGGAGCGGCACGGAGTCGGCGCCATCGGCGGCATCTCCTCCTCGCGGTGCACCAACGAGGAGGTCTACGTCGTCCAGAAGATGGTGCGCGCGGCCTTCGGCAACAACAACGTCGACACGTGCGCGCGAGTCTGCCACTCTCCCACCGGGTACGGCCTGAACCACGCGTTCGGCACGTCAGCCGGGACCCAGGACTTCAAGTCGGTCGAGCACACCGACGTCATGCTCGTCATCGGCGCCAACCCGACGGACGCGCACCCGGTCTTCGCCTCGCGCATGAAGCGACGGCTGCGGGAAGGGGCGCAGGCGATCGTCGCCGACCCCCGAAGGATCGACCTCGTCCGCAGCCCCCACGTCGAGGCCGCACACCACCTGCCGGTACGACCGGGCACGAACGTCGCGTTCGTCAACGCGATGTGCCACGTCGTCGTCACCGAGGGGCTGGTCGACGAGGAGTTCGTCCGCACCCGCACCGAGGGCGCTGCCGGCTTCCTCGAGTTCATCGCCCGGCCCGAGCACTCCCCCGAAGCCACCGAGGACGAGACCGGCATCCCGGCGGCCGAGCTACGTTCTGCCGCAAGGCTGTTCGCCGCCGGCCCGAACTCGGCGATCTACTACGGGCTCGGGGTCACCGAGCACAGCCAGGGCTCGACGATGGTCATGGGGATGGCCAACCTCGCGATGATCACCGGCAACCTCGGGCGTGAGGGCGTGGGCATCAACCCGCTGCGCGGCCAGAACAACGTCCAGGGCTCGTGCGACATGGGCTCCTTCCCGCACGAGCTCCCCGGGTACCGGCACGTGTCGCGGCCCGAGGTGCGGGAGATCTACGAGTCGCTCTGGGGCGTGACGATCCAGTCCGACCCGGGCCTGCGCATCCCCAACATGTTCGACGCGGCGATCGGAGGCTCCTTCACCGGCCTCTACGTCCAGGGCGAGGACATCGCCCAGTCCGACCCCAACACCCAGCACGTCGAGGCGGCGCTGCGCGCGATGGAGCTCGTCGTCGTCCATGACCTCTTCCTCAACGAGACGGCCCGCTTCGCTCACGTCTTCCTGCCGGGCGCGTCGTTCCTCGAGAAGGACGGCACCTTCACCAACGCCGAGCGGCGCCTGAACCGGGTGCGACCCGTGATGCCCTCGCGCGTCGGACGCGACGAGTGGCAGGTGGTCTGCGAGATCGCGACCGCGATGGGCTACCCCATGTCGTACGAGTCTCCGGCGGCGATCATGGACGAGATCGCCGCGACGACGCCGACCTTCTCCGGGGTCTCCTTCGACCGGCTCGACGACGAGGGCTCGATGCAGTGGCCGGTCAACGATGCTGCGCCGCACGGGACGCCGACGATGCACGTGGGCACGTTCGTGCGTGGACTCGGGCAGCTGACACCGACGGTGTACGTCCCGACGACCGAGCGGGCGAACCGCCGCTACCCGCTCGTGCTGACGACGGGACGCATCCTGACCCAGTACAACGTCGGTGCACAGACCCGGCGTACGCCGAACGAGACGTGGCACCCCGAGGACCTCCTCGAGATCCACCCCTCCGACGCCGAGCTGCGCGGCATCGCCACGGGGGACGTCGTGGAGCTGTCCTCGCGGGTCGGCACGACGACGCTCACGGCGGTCGTCTCGGACCGCATGCCGCCCGGGGTGGTCTACACGACGTTCCACCACCCGGTGACCGGCGCCAACGTCGTGACCACCGACAACTCCGACTGGGCGACGAACTGCCCCGAGTACAAGGTGACGGCGGTGCAGGTGGCCGTCGCGACCGAGGCCACCCGGGCCGCGGCAGCCGAGACGCCGGCCGCGGACGAGGTCCTGGCCACGCCCGCCGAGGCGATGGCGAGGCTCCGATGAGCGAGGACGACCCGCCGGTCATCCGGCTCGGCCACGACCTCGTCCGCAACTTCGGCGCACTGCCGCCGGAGAAGGCTGCCCAGGAGATCGCCACCCACATCGGCAAGTTCTGGGAGCCACGGATGCGCCGCGAGCTCATCGGC
>JBKJON010000096.1:0-9146 GCA_046595715.1 Marmoricola sp. | reverse complement strand
CGACTCCGACTGGGACCGCGAGAAGCTGCAGGAGCGCCTGGCCAAGCTGGCCGGCGGGGTCTGCGTGATCAAGGTCGGCGCCGCCACCGAGGTGGAGCTGAAGGAGAAGAAGCACCGCATCGAGGACGCCGTCTCCGCGACCCGCGCCGCGATCGAGGAGGGCATCGTCCCCGGCGGTGGCTCCGCGCTCATCCACGCGGTGGTCGTGCTCGACAAGGACCTCGGCCTGAGCGGCGACGAGGCGGTGGGCGTGCGAATCGTGCGCAAGGCGAGCGACGAGCCGCTGTGCTGGATCGCTGAGAACGGTGGTGTCGAGGGCTATGTCGTCGTCGCCAAGGTCCGGGAGCTCGGGCTCGGAAACGGCTACAACGCCGCGACCCGCGAGTACGGCGACCTGGTCGCCCAGGGCGTGCTCGACCCGGTCAAGGTGACCAAGTCCGCGCTGATCAACGCCTCGTCGATCGCGGGCATGCTGCTCACGACCGAGACGCTGATCGTGGACAAGCCTGCCGAGGAGGAGCCCGACGCCGGTGGCCACGGCCACGGGCACGGCCACTGATCGGTTCGGCAGCTTTCTCCGGTCAACCAGAAGAACAGCCACTTCCCCCGCGTCGCAACGTGGGGGAAGTGGCTGTTTTCGTGGTTGACCGGGGAAACCCGGCAGCCGCGGCTCAGCCGCCCAGCTCGTCTTGGATCGCCTCGGTGGCCTCCACGATGAGCGCACGCATGGCGTGCTCGGCCGCCGCTCCGTCCCCGACCCTGATGGCCCGCGCAACGGCGTCGTGCAGCCCGATGGCGTCGGGGTTGGGCCGGTCGGGCATCAGGCGGTGCTGCGTCCGGCCGACGAGCACCTCCGCCACGACGTTGGCCAGGGCGCGGAACATCTCGTTGCCGCTGGCCTCGAGCAGGGTGCGGTGGAAGAGGATGTCGGCGGCGAGGTAGGCCTCGAGGTCGCCGGCGTGGCCGTGCACCACCATGTCGCTCACGGCGGCGGCCAGGACGCCGCACTGCTCGGAGGTGGCGTGGTCGGCGGCGCGCGCCGCTGCGACCGGTTCGAGGCCTCGGCGCAGATCGCTCAGTGACCGGAGCTGGCCGACCCGGTCGTCGCTGTCGAGGCGCCAGCGGATCAGACGTGGGTCGAAGACGTTCCAGTCGTCCCGACCCAGCACCGTCACGCCGACCCTCCGGCGGGAGCGGACCATCCCCATCGACTCGAGGACACGGACCACCTCGCGGGCCACGGACACCGAGACGGCGTACTCGCGGGAGAGCCGCTCCAGGGTGAGTACGGCGCCGGCCCCGAGCTCGCCGTCCACGATCCGGCCGCCCACGTGGTCCAACGTCTCGAGGTGCAGCTGGCCCGAGACGCGGCTCGCAGGGGAGGTCGACACGTCCGCATCCTGCCACGCTCGAGACCAAAGATCGGGGTTCTTCAAGTCAAAGAGTTGTAATGATCCTACCTTTGGCTGAGACTGTGACGGCCAGCCCCATGGCATTCCACCCCAGCCCACGAGCCCCTCAGGAGCCCACGTGCCCGAACATCCCCCCCTCGTCGTCGCCATGGGCGTCTCCGGATCCGGGAAGTCGACCGTGGGGGCCGCGCTCGCCCAACGCCTGCGGGTGCCGTTCTCCGACGCCGACGACTTCCACCCGTCGGCCAACATCGCCAAGATGTCGGCCGGCCACGCGCTCGACGACCACGACCGGTACCCCTGGCTGGAGTCGATCGGGGAGTGGCTGCACGAGCACGCCGGGAGCGGCGGCGTGATGAGCTGCTCGGCGCTCAAGCGCAAGTACCGTGACCAGCTCCGGCACCACGCCCCCACCACCGAGTTCCTGCACCTGCACGGCACCCACGAGGTGATCACCAGGCGTCAGTCCAGCCGCCCCGGTCACTTCATGCCGGCCTCGCTGCTGACCTCGCAGTTCGCCACCCTGGAGCCGCTGGCCCCGGACGAGAACGGCGTCGTGATCGAGGTCGACCAAGGCATCGATGCCATCGTCGACGCCTACGTCAGCGCCCACCGTGGGCCCGGCTGACCGCTCCACCCTCGGCAACGCCTGCCTCGATCGGGGCCGGCGCCCGACATCTGTTGACATGCCCGCAACACGGGCGCGACGAACGCGCAACACGCTGCGGTCACAGTGGGCCCATGTTCTTCCGCGTGCGCGCCTCGCTGACCGAGCGGCCCGGAGCGCTGGCGCTCCTCGCCACGCGCTGCGGCGAAGCAGGTCTCAACATCCTCGGCCTGCAGATCTTCCCTGACCTGGGTCGTGTCACCGACGAAATGGTGATCAGCACGCCCGACACCTGGACCGCGGGAGCGGTCGCCGAGCTCGTGAGTGGTGCAGGCGGGGACGAGGTGAGCGTCGAACCCTGCACCACTCACGACCTGATCGACCAGCCGACGCGGTGGCTCACCGCCGCGCACGACGTCGTGGCGGAACCGGCGCTGCTGCCGGCGCTGCTGGAGAAGCTCCTGGGACGCCACCCGGAGAAGTGGAGCGCCAGCGAGCACTCGCGCGCCGCGGCGCTCACCGCGCTCGCCGAGTCCGTGGGCGACGGGTCGACGCAGTCGGCCTCCGCCCCGGTGGAGTACGACGCGACACCGAACGGCATGGTCGCCCGGATCGGCGGCCACGCGGTCGGAGTGGCCGCGACCACGCTGACCGAGGGGCGCGAGCTGACGATCGAGGTGGCTCCGGCCTGGCGCCGGCTCGGCATCGGCACCCAGCTGCTGACCCGCTCGGCCTCGTCGGCGGCCGCCCAGGGGGCCGACGAGATCGTGCTGCTGGCGCCGGCCGACGACGAGGGGTTCCTCACCATGGTGAGCAACGCCGGCCTGCGGGCCCGGATCCGGGTGAGCGAAGGACTGCTGAGGGCGACGATCGTGGTGACCGGCATCCACCGGTCCACGGTGCCCACGCCTGTCCCGCGGGAAGATCACAGCGCCTTCGGTCGTTAGACTCAGGGACCCGTTCCACCACCCGGAAGGCCCCCGGCTCCCATGACCGAAGGTGTCCCCTCAGAAGTCCCCGGCAAGTTCGCACCGCTGGGCCTGACCTACGACGACGTCCTGCTCCTGCCGGGTGAGACCGACGTCATTCCCAGTGAGGTCGACACCTCCACCCGGCTGACGCGCGGCATCACCCTGCGCACCCCGTTGATCTCCAGCGCCATGGACACCGTCACCGAGTCACGGATGGCGATCGCGATGGCCCGCCAGGGCGGCATCGGCATCCTGCACCGCAACCTCTCGATCGAGGACCAGGCCTACCAGGTCGACCTCGTGAAGCGGACCCAGACCGGCATGATCTCCAACCCGGTCACGATCACGCCGGACCGGACCCTCGAGGAGCTCGACGCGATCTGTGGCGAGTACCGCGTCTCCGGCCTGCCCGTCGTGGACGTCGACGACCGGCTGCTCGGCATCATCACCAACCGCGACCTGCGCTTCACCCCCGTCGCGGAGTGGGCCACGACCAAGGTCGACGAGGTGATGACCCCGATGCCGCTGATCACCGCACCGGTCGGGATCAGCCGTGAGGACGCGACTGCGCTGCTGCGCCAGCACAAGCGCGAACGGCTGCCCATCGTCGACGAGCAGGGTCGCCTGGCCGGGCTCATCACCGTCAAGGACTTCGTGAAGTCCGAGCAGTTCCCGAACGCCTCCAACGACGCCGACGGACGGCTGCTCGTCGGCGCCGCCGTGGGTTACTTCGGCGAGGCCTGGACCCGGGCCACGACGCTGATCGAGGCCGGGGTCGACGTGCTCGTCGTCGACACCGCCCACGGCCACGCCCGCCTGCTGCTCGACATGATCCGCCGCCTCAAGAGCGACTCGGCGACCCGGTCGGTCCAGATCGTCGGCGGCAACGTCGCCACCCGTGATGGCGCCCAGGCGCTCATCGACGCCGGCGTCGACGCGGTCAAGGTCGGGGTCGGCCCGGGTTCGATCTGTACGACGCGCGTGGTCGCCGGGGTCGGCGTACCCCAGGTCACCGCTGTCTACGAGTCCTCGCTGGCCTGCGGTCCGGCCGACGTGCCGCTCATCGCGGACGGCGGTCTGCAGTACTCCGGCGACATCGCCAAGGCGCTCGTCGCCGGGGCCGAGTCGGTCATGTTCGGCTCGCTGCTCGCCGGGTGCGAGGAGAGCCCCGGGGAGCTGGTGTTCGTCAACGGCAAGCAGTACAAGTCCTACCGCGGCATGGGTTCGCTCGCCGCGATGTCGAGCCGGGGCAAGAAGTCCTACTCCAAGGACCGCTACTTCCAGGCCGACGTGACCAGCGACGACAAGATCGTGCCGGAGGGCATCGAGGGTCAGGTCGCCTACCGCGGCCCGCTCTCGGCCGTGGCGCACCAGCTGCTCGGAGGGCTGCACCAGTCGATGTTCTACGTCGGTGCGCGCAGCATCCCCGAGCTCCGCGAGAAGGGCCGCTTCGTGCGGATCACCTCGGCGGGACTCAAGGAGAGCCACCCCCACGACGTCCAGATCACCGCCGAGGCGCCGAACTACTCGTGGCGCTGAGCACGACCCCGGGCACGACCCCGGGCACGACCCCGGGCACGATCCCGGGCCGTCCGCGGCTGGTGGCCACCGACCTGGACGGGACGATCGTCCGCTCTGACGGGACCGTCTCGCCGCGCACCCGCGAGGTGATGCTCGAGCTCGACGGGCGCGGAGTGCCGGTGGTGTTCGTGACCGGGCGGCCGTTGCGGTGGATGGAGGAGCTGTGGAGCGCCGTCGGGGCCCACGGTCTCGCGATCGTGGCCAACGGCGCCGTGGTGTACGACGTCACCACCCACCGGGTGCGTGACGTCAGCGGCATCACGCGCGACGCCGGGCTCGAGCTGGCCGAGCTCCTCGCCGCCGGGATCCCGGGCGTCGTGTTCGCGATCGAGACGGTCGACGGCATCCGGCTCGGCGACGGCTTCACGGGACGCCACGATCTGCCGCAGGAGACCCCGCGCGGCCCACTGGCCGAGGTGTGGGACCAGGACGCGCTCAAGGTCCTCGTCCGGCACCCGTCCGTGCCCTTCGAGGAGCTTCGCGAGGCCGTGGTGTCTTCCGTGGGTGACCGGGCCACGCCGTCATGGTCGATGGAGGGGCTGGTCGAGATCAGTGCCGCCGGGGTCACCAAGGCAGCGACGCTGGCCCGTGTCAGCGCCGAGCTCGGCGTCGGGGCGTCCGACGTGGTCGCCTTCGGGGACATGCCCAACGACCTGGCCATGCTCACGTGGGCCGGCACGGCGTACGCCATGGGCAACGCGCACGCCAGTGTCCTCGAGGTCGCCGACCACGTGGCACCGACCAACGACGAGGACGGCGTCGCCGCCGTGCTGACCGAGCTCTTCGGCCTCTGAAGCGCCTCCACGGTGGTGGGAGCGAGCGTCGCGGAAAGTTCGCACCTCGTCTGTGAGACTGGTGACGTGAGTCGCACCGTCGTCGAGATTCGTCGCTACCCGGTCAAGGCGATGGGTGGTGAGCCCCTGGAGTCGGTGGACCTGGACGCCCGTGGGCTGGCCATGGACCGCTGGTTCGCCGTCGTCGACGAGGACGGCAAGCTCGCGACCGGCAAGAGCTCGGGCCGTTTCCGTCGCTTCGACGAGGTGTTCGAGTACGCCGCCCAGGTCGTCGACGACGAGGTCGTGGTCTCCGCTTGCGCCAGGTCCTGGCCCGTGGGCGCGGAGCTCGACCAGGTCCTGAGTGTGCATCTAGGAGCCGACGTGACCGTCCGGCCGGAGGCCGAGGTCCCCCACCAGGACGACGGCCAGGTCTCGCTCGTGGGCACGGCCTCGCTCGACTGGTGCCGGGAGCACCTGGGGGTGGACGCCGACCGTCGCCGGATCCGGCCCAACCTCGTCGTGGAGACGACGGAACCGTTCGTCGAGGAGACCTGGGGTGGCGCCACGATCCGCGTCGGCGGCGCGGAGCTGAGGATCCTCGAGCGCATCGAGCGCTGCCGCATGATCGACATCGCCCAGGAGGGGCTGGGGCCGGAGGGTGGCTGGCTCAAGGGGCTCGGTCGCACGCGCGACCTCTCCCTGGGGATGTACGCCGAGGTGGTCCAGCCGGGACGCGTCACGGTCGGTGACCCGGTCGGCCTCCTGCCCGTGAAAGACTCCGCCGGTGACTGAGATCGAGATCGGGCGGGCCAAGCGCGGGCGCCGGGCCTACGCCTTCGACGACATCGCCATCGTGCCGAGCCGACGTACCCGTGACCCCGAAGAGGTGTCCACCGCCTGGCAGATCGACGCCTACCGGTTCGAGCTGCCCATCATGGCCGCCCCGATGGACTCGGTGATGTCGCCGGCGACGGCCATCGCGTTCGGTGAGTTCGGCGGGCTGGGCGTGCTCAACCTCGAGGGTCTCTGGACGCGGTACGACGACCCGACCGACCTGCTCGAGGAAGTCGCCGGCCTGACCGGCCCGGACGCCGTACGCCGCATGCAGGAGATCTACACCCAGCCGATCAGGGCCGAGCTGATCACCGAGCGGATCCGCCAGGTGCGCGACGCGGGGGTCACCGTGGCCGGCAGCCTGAGCCCCCAGCGGACCAAGGAGTTCGCCAAGACCGTCGTCGACGCGGGCGTCGACATGTTCGTCATCCGCGGGACCACGGTCAGTGCCGAGCACGTCAGTGCGCAGGCGGAACCGCTGAACCTCAAGGAGTTCATCTACGAGCTCGACGTCCCCGTGATCGTCGGCGGGTGCGCGACCTACCAGGCGGCGCTGCACCTGATGCGCACCGGCGCGGCCGGCGTGCTCGTCGGCTTCGGCGGGGGAGCGGCCCACACCACGCGCACCGTGCTCGGGGTCGCGGTGCCCATGGCCAGCGCGGTGGCCGACGTGGCCGCTGCTCGCCGTGACTACATGGACGAGTCCGGTGGCCGCTACGTGCACGTCATCGCCGACGGCTCCATCGGCCGCAGCGGTGACATCGCCAAGGCTGTGGCCTGCGGTGCCGACGCGGTGATGATCGGCTCGCCGCTGGCCCGCGCGACCGATGCCCCCGGCCGCGGCTTCCACTGGGGTGCCGAGGCGCACCACGCGGACCTTCCCCGGGGCGAGCGGGTCGAGTTCGGGACGGTCGGCTCGCTCAAGGAGATCCTCTTCGGCCCCTCCCGCGTCGCGGACGGCACCATGAACCTGATGGGTGCCCTCCGTCGCGCGATGGCGACGACCGGCTACACCGAGCTCAAGGAGTTCCAGCGCATCGAGGTCGTCGTCAGCTGAGCCGCAGGGGCGTGATCGACCCGTTGGTCTGCCCGCAGAGAGGTGGTGCGCCGGGCTGCTCGGGCTGGGAGTATGCGTCTGCCCGGCCGGGTACTTCTGCGGCAGGCCGGGGTCCGAGCGGCCCGCCGTCAACCGAGGGAGATCTGACATGCACGTGAGCATCGCCATCGATGGGTCGCGACAGTCGCTGAGCGCGGCCCGCAAGCGGAAGTCCTGAGTCACCATGACCTCCTTCATCTCGCACACGACGATCGACTGCCGCAACGCCTACGAGCTCTCCCAGTGGTGGAAGCAGGTGCTCGAGTACGTCGACCGCCCTGACGACCCGAACGAGGCCGGCCACGAGGAGTGCTGGATCCAGCGTCCCGACGGCGGCCACCCGTTGCTGTTCATCGAGGTGCCGGAGGAGAGGCGGGGCAAGAACCGCATCCACCTCGACCTTCGCCCCAGCGCGGCCACCCGGGACGAGGAGCTCGAGCGTCTCCGTGGCCTGGGCGCCCGCGAGCTGGACGACCAGCGCCACGACGACGGCACCGGCTGGGTCGTCCTGGCCGACCCCGAGGGCAACGAGTTCTGCATCTTGCGGGGCGAGGCGGACGACCTCTGACGCGCGGCGTGCGCAAGGACTATCAGTTCGCTCCCACCGAACGCCCTCCAGGCACGAGAGGACGAAGACACCCGCGAACTGATAGTCCGCCGACCCGTCCCTCTCGGGCAGTCAGCGGCCCGCCCGACGACCTGCGCGCCAGGCGGCGTACGGCGTGACCAGGGCGAGGGCGACGATGAGGGTGGACACGGCCAGGAGCTCTCCGGTCCAGATGGGGTCCAGGTGGCGGTCCCTGACCTCGCCGACCTCACCGACCGTGAACGCGCCTCCGAACAGCAGCAACGGGATCGACGCGACCAGCAGCACCAGGCCACGCAGCCACCGGTCCAGCGGGAGCACGGCCGCGATCCCCGCCCCGGCCCCGGAGACCGCGAACAGGGAGACGACGCCGATCGACGCCGCCGTGTGGAACTCGGGCTCGATCGTCATCCCGATCGCGACGAGCCGCATCAGGGCGCGCGCCACCGCGCCGAGAACCACGCCGACGGCAGCACCGGCCAGCAACGCGCGCAGAAGCTGCACCATCGGGCCAGCATCCCCGGTCGGGGGGCTGCTGAACAGCCCCGGAACAGGTGCGGCGGGGGGTGTCCTCCAGACCTCGTAGACTGGAGCCAACCCCCTGTCCGCGCTGGCTGGGGGTCCTCGTGCGTGCCCACCACCCTGGACCGCGCGGTTGGTCGCACCACCGAGGAGTCACCGTGTCCGTCACTTCCCTGGCCGATCTGGTTCTGCGCGAACCCGCCCTCGCGGAGTCGATGAAGGACGCCAGGGCAGGGGTCTCGACGCTCGACCTCACCGGTCCCGCTGCGCTGCGCCCGTTCGTGGTCAAGGGCCTGGTCGACGCCGGCCGCACGGTGCTGGTCGTGGCCGCCACGGTGCGCGAGGCGGAGGACCTCACCGAGGAGCTCCAGGACGTGCTCGACCCGACCACGGTCGCGCTCTACCCCGCCTGGGAGACGCTCCCGCACGAGCGGCTCAGCCCCCGCAGCGACACCGTCGGTCGCCGGCTGGCCGTCCTGCGCCGCATCAAGCACCCCGGCACCGAGGCGAACAACGGTCCGCTCAAGGTCATCGTCGCGCCGGTCCGCTCGGTGCTCCAGCCCCAGGTCAAGGGCCTCGCGGACCTCGAGCCGGTCGAGCTCGCTCCCGGCCAGGAGGTCGAGCTCGAGGATGTCGTACGACGACTCGCCGGCGCGGCGTACTCCCGCGTCGACCTCGTCGAGAAGCGCGGCGAGTTCGCCGGCCGCGGCGGCTATGTCGACGTCTTCCCGCCCACCGAGGAGCACCCCGTACGCGTCGAG
>JBKJON010000082.1:0-3282 GCA_046595715.1 Marmoricola sp. | reverse complement strand
GCTGACCGACCACGTGCTCGACGTACCTCTCGAGCACGGCAAGGGTGACGGCGAGACCATCGAGGTGTTCGCTCGCGAGGTCGCGCGTCCCGACGGTCTCGATCGCCCGTTCCTGCTCTTCCTGCAGGGCGGCCCGGGACAGGAGGCGCCTCGGCCGGTGGGTCGTCCCTCCTCACCGGCCTGGCTGGACCGGGCGCTAGGTGACTTCCGGGTGCTGATGCTGGACCAGCGAGGCACCGGCCGCTCCACGCCGTACGGCGCGCCGGGGGCCGATCCCGCGGCCGACGCCGAGCGGCTCACGCACTTCCGGGCGGACGCGATCGTGCGCGACGCCGAGTGCTTCCGGGCGCACCTGGACGTCGACCGGTGGAGCGTGCTCGGGCAGTCGTTCGGTGGCTTCTGCTCCCTGCACTACCTCAGCGTCGCGCCGGACAGCCTCCGCGAGGTCCTCTTCACCGGTGGCCTGCCTCCGGTGGGCCGACCCGTCGACGACGTCTACGCGATCACCTTCGCCACGATGCGACGGCTCAACGAGCGTTTCCGCCGACAGTTCCCGGGGGACGGTGATCGACTGGCCCGGCTGCTCGACCGGTGCGACGCGGGCGAGGTCACCGGGCCCAAGGGCGTACCGATCACCCGCCGGCTGGTGCGGACCATCGGCAACCAGCTCGGCATGGACGGAGGCGCCGAGGCGATCCACTACCTGCTCGAGCGCGACCCCCTCTCCCCTGCGTTCGTCCACGATCTCCTGGCCATGGTTCCGTTCAACGCCCGCAACCCGCTGTACGCCGTCATCCACGAGTCGAGCTACGCCGACGGCGTCGCCACGCGATGGTCCTCCGAGCGCGTCCAGCCCGAGGACTACCGCGGTGAGTCACAGCTGTTGACGGGCGAGCACCTCTTCCCGTGGCACTTCGAGGACTCCGCCGACCTGCGGCCCTACGGCGAGGTCGCCACGATCCTCGCGGAGCACCCGTGGCCCCGGCTCTACGACGCCGAGGCGCTCGCCCGCGTCGACGTACCGTGCGCGGCGGCGATCTACGCCGACGACCCGTTCGTCGACCGCCACCTCTCGGACCAGACGGCCGATCTGCTGCCGGGGATGCGGCGGTGGCTCACCGACGAGTACCTCCACAACGGTCTGCGCAGCGACGGCGGCCGCGTGCTCGACCGGCTCATCGGTCTCACCCGGGGAGCCCTCTGACCAGGCTTCTCGCGATCCGTCGGCGGCGCCGGGCCAGCAGGAGAAGACCGGCACTCAAGGCCCCCAGGGTGCCCAGGGTGAGGTCACCGAGGGTGTCCTCGTAGGCGGTGCTGATCTCGGTGCCGTGCCGGATGAAGGTCCACCACTCCCCCAGCTCCCAGCCGATCGCCAGGATCGCGCCGAGACCGGCCGCCACCGCGACCACGGCCCAGTCGGGCCGGACGTGGTCGGTGACGAGCAGCCCGATGCCGGTCAGCAGCAGGAGCCAGTTGAAGTAGTGGTTGAAGTCGTCCCACCACACGACCGAGTCGTAGAGGTCCAGGCTGTTGCCGGACACGTCTATCAGGAAGGTGACCATGATCAGCGAGAAGGCGCCGTACGGCGCGGACGTGGCCGGCTCCCGGCGGCGTACGACGAACCACCAGATGGCGGGCACGAGCAGCATCAGCACCGGGTACATCACGAGCCGGGCGCCGAAGGCCTTGTCCGCGAACCGCTCGAGGCCCGGCCACCACTGGGCCACGGCCAGCTGGGCCATGGTCGCGAGCAAGATCAGGAGCGGCACCCAGGACGGGCAGCGGCGGCGGGTCACCGGCTCAGTGTGACCGGGTTCGCCCCAAGACACCCGTCAATGGTGAAAGCCGCCCGGGCCGCCCAGCGGCGGAGCAGCGCCAACCCGGCCAGCTTGCAGGCCTCGCTCGAACCGGTGGTGGAGCAGCCCGTGGCGTCCTCGGGGTCGGCCGCGTGCCAGAGGTCGGCCAGCATCGAGACGCAACGCCGTTCCAGCCAAGTGGTGACGAACGTGGCCAGGTTCAACCTGGCGCTGCCGCCGAGCAGGAGCTCGTCCCGGATCAGCTGGGCCGCGACCTCCGGCGGGTCCGGATCGTCGGCCATCCGAGACTTCGGGAGCGCCAGCACCAACCCGAGAGCGGGATTGGCATCGGTCCGCACAGGGTTCGACCCCGTGGGGGCAGGAGCGCGAGGAATCGAACCGCGATGAAGGGCGTGGGCTCATCGTGCCCCCTCCACCGGGTGCGGGCGGTGGGAACGGTGTCCCGGTGTCTCCACCGCTCGGCTGACCTCGGCGCGACGTCCCTTCGCAGCGGCGCTAGGGGGCGGCCCGGACGTGTGCGCGTTCACCCTGCTTGCCGATGAGACTGAGGAACTCCACCGGTCCTGAGCTGGTGGCTCCTAACCAGTGCGGGGTGCGGGTGTCGAACTCGGCGGCCTCGCCGGGTTCGAGGATGAGGTCGTGCTCGCCGAGGACGAGGCGGAGCCTGCCGTTGAGGACGAAGGCCCAGTCGTAGCCCTCGTGGGTGCGCAGCTCGGGTTCGGCGTCGTCGCGCCCGGCGGGAAGGACGAACTTGTAGGCCTGGATGCCTCCGGCCCTGCGGGTCAGCGGCAGGACGGTCGAGCCGTCAGTGGTGGGAATCGGGCGCAGGTTGATGCGGGGGTCTCCGGTGGGCGGTGCGTCGACGAGCTCGTCCAACGTGACGCCGTAGGCACGGGCCAGGGGCAGCAGCTGTTCCAGGGTGGGGAGCCGGAGGCCGGTCTCGAGCCTGGACAGGGTGCTGATCGAGAGCCCGGTCTCCTGCGCGAGGTCGCTCAAGGTGAGGTCGCGGCGCTGCCGTAGACGCCTCAGCCGCGGCCCCACGGCGTCGAGGGTGCGGTTCGTCGGATCATCCATGGGCACAATTTGCCATTTGGCAAGAGGGTTTGCAATTGATCCGGCCAGTGGTCACCCTCGAAGGGCGCGGGCGTGGCCCCTGGGCGACGCCCCCTCTGATGCCCCGACTGATGAAGGACACCCGATGACGCACTCGTTCGACTCCGACTACTGGGACCAGATCTGGCACGGCGATCGAGCAGCCTCGATGGGCGCCGCTGAGCCCAACCCGCACCTCGTGCGGGAAGTCGGCGACCTGACGGCCGGGACGGCGATCGACGCAGGCTGTGGCGCCGGAGCCGAGGCGATCTGCCTCCCCACGCAAGGCTGGCAGGTCACCGCCGCCGACATCGCCGCCGAGGCACTTGCTCGTGCTGCTGCTCGCGCCGAGGCCAGCGGCGTTGCCGGGCAG
>JBKJON010000593.1:0-3249 GCA_046595715.1 Marmoricola sp. | reverse complement strand
GGCATCCCGCGCTCGGCCTCCTCGACCGCCGAGGTGCTCGTCGGTGGCGCGCGCGGACGGGTGCTCGGCCGGATCTGCATGGACCAGTTCGTCGTGGAGGCGACCGCCGGGGAGGCCGGTGAGGACGTCGTGCTCTTCGGTCCCGGCACGCAGGGGGAGCCGACTGCCACCGATTGGGCCCGTTGGTGCGGGACCATCAACTACGAGATCGTCACCCGGATGGGTGGCCGGCAGACCCGGGTCTGGGTCGGGGACGAGGAGCAGTGAGCAAGCGACGTTCCCTTGCCTACGCCGCCGGCGGTCTAGGCGCCGCCGCCATGGCCGCGCTCGCGACCGGGCTGGTGGTCGAACGCCGGGTCGTGAAGGACCGGCACATCGGCTCGGCCGCGGCCGACCGACTCGGCGCGATCCGCTCCGACGCCCTCGAGGTGTCGTGCGACGACGGTGTCGTGCTGCACGCGGAGGTCGACGAGGTCGCGCCGTACGCCGTGGGGAAGCGCCGCCGCCGAGACGACGTGACGCTGGTCTTCGTGCACGGCTTCGCCCTCAACCTCGACTGCTGGCACTTCCAGCGGGAGGCGTTCCGCGGCAAGCACCGCATGGTGTTCTACGACCAGCGCTCCCACGGCCGGTCGGAGCGCAGTGACCGCGAGCACGCCAACATCGAGCAGCTCGGCGACGACCTGGCCCGTGTGATCACCGAGCTGGCCCCCAAGGGCGACGTCGTCCTGGTCGGACACTCCATGGGTGGGATGTCGATCATCGCGTTCGCCGAGCGACACCCGAAGCTGTTCGCCAAGCGGGTCAAGGGGGTTGCCCTGATCTCCACGACCGCGGGCAACCTCAAGGTGCACCGCACGGTCGGGCGCTGGATCCCCGACCGGGTCGGCCAGATCGTGGCGCCTCGGCTCATCGCCGCCCTGGCCAAGGCGCCCGAGCTGGTGGACTCCGCCCGCCGTCCCGGCTCCAACATCGGCTTCCTGGTCGCGGACATGTTCGCCTTCGGGACCGAGAACGTCACCGCCGCGGAGGTCGAGTTCCTCGACGAGATGCTCGCCGGCACCTCGTTCGAGGTGCTCGCCGAGTTCTTCCCCAACTTCTCCACGCTCGACAAGTTCGAGCAGCTCTTCGCCTTCACCAAGGTGCCGACGACCATCATCTGCGGCACCAAGGACCGGCTCACCTCGATCGGGCACAGCCGCAAGATGGCCGCGAGGATGCCCCAGGCGACGCTCGTGGAGTGCGAGGGCGCCGGGCACATGGCGATCTTCGAGTCGCGGGTCCAGGTGAACGCGGCACTCGAGGATCTCGTGACGGCGGCGTCCTCATGAACGACGAGACCTCGATCGAGACCGTCGACGGTTCCCGCGCCGACGACGTCCTGCGCGTCATCCACCAGGCCTTCCGGAACCGTCCGGTCCTCGACCCTCCGGCGACCGCGTTGCAGGAGAGCCTCGAGACGATCCGCGAAGCTCTCGAGGCGCACGGTGGACTGCTCGTCGAGCACGAGGGTTCGCCGGTGGGAGCCCTGCTCTTCGAGCCCCGGGGACGGTTGCTCGGGCTGCGCCGCGTCGGCGTCCTCTCGGCCGTGCGAGGTCTCGGCGTCGCCGCCCAGATGGCCTCGCGGGCCCGTGAGATCGCCCAGGAGCTGGGGTTCACCGGGCTGGAGCTCGAGGCGCGGGTGGAGCTGCCAGGGACCATCAACTTCTGGCGCAACCTCGGCTACGTCGAGTCCGAGCGCAACGGCAACCGCCTGACCATGCTGCGGATGCTCCCCCTCACGCAGGACCTGGCCACGCCCGAGGAGACGCGCGACTTCGGCGAGCACCTCGCGGAGCGCCTCCGCCCGGGGGACCTGGTGATCCTCACCGGTGACCTCGGCGCCGGGAAGACGACGCTGACCCAGGGGATCGGGACCGGCCTCGGCGTCCGCGGGGCCATCACCTCCCCGACCTTCGTCATCGCGCGCGTGCACCCGTCCCTCTCCGACGGCCCCGAGCTGGTGCACGTCGACGCCTACCGCCTCGGCGGCGCCGCCGAGCTCGACGACCTCGACCTCGACACCGACCTCGACGAGGCCGTGACGGTCGTCGAGTGGGGAGAGGGCCTGGCCGAGTCCCTCTCCGTCGACCGGCTCGAGCTCAGCCTCCGGTGCACCGACGACGACCAGCGCACGATCACCCTCACACCGGTCGGACCCAGGTGGCGGGAGTTCGACCTCGGCAGCGTCGGCTCCCTCACCGCCGGCTGAGCGGAGGCGGCGGGCCGAGGGACTATCAGCTCATCGATCCGGCGGCCTCGTGCAGGCTGCGCGCTGCCGAGAGAGCCGCGAAGTGTTGGTCCTTCCGCGCGCGGCAACCGGTTCCCGACCCCGAGAGCTGCAGGCTTAGGCTCGACACGTGCTGCTCGCCTTCGACACCGCCACGCCTCATGTCACCGTTGCCCTGCACGACGGGGACGCGGTGGTGGCGTCGTTCGGGTCGGAGGAGTCGATGCGGCACGGCGAGATGCTGGCGCCCGGGATCGAGCGGGTGCTCGCCGACGCGGGCGTCCGGCCCCAGGACCTGACCGCGATCGCAGTCGGCGTCGGCCCCGGTCCCTTCACGGGTCTGCGGGTCGGTCTGGTCACGGCACGGACGATGGCCTTCGTCCTGGAGATCCCGGTGAGCGGCGTCTGCTCGCTCGACATCCTCGCCGCCGCGGCCATCGACGCCGGCCTGGACGAGTTCGTCGTGGCCACGGACGCGCGCCGCAAGGAGGTCTACCTGGCGTCGTACGCCGGTGGCCGGCGGGTGTCAGGACCGGAGGTGGTGAAGCCCGCCGAGGCCCGGCAGGACCTGCCGGTGATCGGCCGGGGAGGCACGCTCTATCCAGACCACTTCACGAACGTCACGGGACCTGAGCACCCGGACGCGGCGTTGCTCTGCGACATCGTGGTCCACGAGCGGTTCGAGGTGCTCGAGCCGAACCCCCTCTACCTGCGCCGTCCGGACGCTGTGGAGCCGGGCAAGCCCAAGCGCGTCAGCTGACCCGCTTCTTCGGGGGCAACGGGAAGAACATCGAGGTGCGCTCGGCGTACTCCGGGTAGCCGTCGCGCTTCATCATGGTGCTCTCCAGCAACCGCGCGCCGGAGGCGAAGACGAGGAAGTAGGCCATCACGGCGGGGGAGAAGATCGTCAGCGCCGGCAGCAGTCCACCGGCGAGGCCGCCGACGATCCAGATGCCCCACCACACGCTGAAGTCGCCGAA
>JBKJON010000547.1:0-7945 GCA_046595715.1 Marmoricola sp. | reverse complement strand
TGGCATCCACCAGAGCCCGGTGCTCGTCGGCCTCGACGACCAGGGACGCCTGGAGATCAGCAGCCGCGAGACGGCGTACAAGACCAGGCACCTGCGAGCGGACCCCTGGGCCCAGCTGTGCGTGTTCCCCGACGGCTTCTTCGGCGACTGGGTCTACGTCGAGGGCGAGGCCGAGGTGGTCTCGCTGCCCGAGGCCCTGGAGCCGCTCGTGGAGTACTTCCGCCGGATCGGCGGTGAGGCCGACGACTGGGACGCCTACCGGGCCGGCATGCAGCGCGAGCGCCGGGTGCTCCTCCGGATCACCCTGACCAAGGCCGGCCCCGACCGGCAGGGCTGACCCCCGGCTTGGCGAGGCTGGTGGACGGTTCGATGCCGTCACGGGCCTTGACCAGCGCCCATAACCCCGATTTACATGGGGCACAGGCCCTCAGGCCCTCAGGCCCTCAGGCGTCGATGGCGTCGGCGTCGACCTCATAGGCGCCGGCGACGATGAAGTCCTTGCGTGGCGCCACCTCGGAGCCCATCAGCAGCTCGAACACGTCCGCAGCCTGGGCGGCGTCGTCCGCGGTGATCCGGCGCAGCGTGCGCTGGCGCGGGTCCATCGTGGTCTCGGCCAGCTGGTCGGCGTCCATCTCGCCCAGACCCTTGTAGCGCTGCACCGGGTCCTTCCAGCGCACGCCCTTCTTGGTCAGCTCGGCCAGCTTCCGCTGCAGCTCGGGGTCGGAGTAGGTGTAGACGTACTTCGGCATCCCCTTCTTGGGGTTGGTCAGCTCGATCCGGTGCAGCGGGGGCACGGCGGTGAACAGCCGGCCCGAGGTGACCAGCTCGGGCATGTACTTGAAGAAGAGCGTGGCCAGCAGGCACCGGATGTGCGCGCCGTCGGAGTCGGCGTCGGCCATGAAGATGATGCGGCCGTAGCGTGCCTGCTCGACGTCGAACGTGCGCCCGGAGCCGGCACCGACGACCTGGATGATCGAGGCGCACTCCGCGTTCTTGAGCATGTCCGCGACGGTCGCCTTCTGGACGTTCAGGATCTTGCCGCGGATGGGCAGCAGAGCCTGGAACTCCGAGTCGCGCGCGAGCTTGGCCGTGCCGAGCGCCGAGTCGCCCTCGACGATGAACAGCTCGGAGCGGTCCACGTCGCTCGAGCGGCAGTCGGCCAGCTTGGCCGGCAGTGCCGAGGACTCCAACGCGGTCTTGCGACGCTGGGTGTCGCGGTGCTGTCGTGCGGCGATGCGGGTCTTCGAGGCCCCCAGGACCTTGTCCATGACCAGCTTCGCCTGCGCCTTGTCGGTGCGCTTGGTCGAGGTCAGGAACTCCTTGAGCTCCGCCGCCACCACCTTGCGTACGACGGACCGGGCGGCCGGCGTGCCGAGCACCTCCTTGGTCTGGCCCTCGAACTGCGGCTCGGCCAGCCGGACGGTGACCACGGCGGTGAGCCCCTCGAGGACGTCGTCCTTGATCACGTCGGTGTCGTTGTTCTTGAGCACGCGCGAGCCGCGCATGACGTCGTTGAAGGTCTTGGTCAGCGCCGCCTCGAAACCGGCGACGTGGGTGCCGCCCTTGGGCGTCGCGATCACGTTCACGAAGGACCGCAGCTCGCTGTCGTAGCCGGTGCCCCAACGCAGCGCGACGTCGACGTTGAGCTCGCGCTCGACGTCCTGCGGGCTCATGTGGCCCTTGTCGTCGAGCAGCGGGACGGTCTCGGTGAAGACGTCCGACCCCTGGAGGCGGAGCACCTCGGTGACCCGCTCGTCGTGACTGAGGTACTCGCAGAACTCGGCGATCCCCCCGTCGTGCCGGAACGACTCCGTCACCGGCTCCTCGCCGCGCAGGTCGGTGAGGGTGAGCTCCAGACCCGGCACGATGAAGGAGGTCTGCCGCGCCCTGGTGACCAGCTCGTCCCAGGTGAAGGTGGCGTCGCGGGTGAAGATCTGCCGATCGGGCCAGAACCGCACGCGCGTGCCGGTGACGCCCTTCTTGACGCGGCTGCCTTTCTGCAGGCCGGACTGGGGCGAGAACCCGGCCGTGGGTCCCTCGGCCGAGAAGACACCCGGGGCGCCCCGCTGGAACGACATCGCCTGCGTGGCCGGTGACCGGTCCACCTCGACGTCGAGGCGGGCCGACAACGCGTTCACGACCGAGGAGCCGACACCGTGCAGGCCACCCGTCGCGGCGTACGAGCCACCACCGAACTTGCCGCCGGCGTGCAGCTTGGTGAAGACGACCTCGACGCCGGACAGGCCGGTCTTGGGCTCCTTGTCCACCGGGATGCCCCGTGCGTTGTCGCGCACCTCGGCGGAGCCGTCGGGGTGCAGGAAGACCTGGATGTGGTCCCCGTGGCCACCGAGCGCCTCGTCCACGGAGTTGTCGATGATCTCCCACAGGCAGTGCATCAGCCCGCGGGTGTCCGTGGAGCCGATGTACATGCCCGGCCGCTTGCGCACGGCCTCGAGCCCCTCGAGGACGAGCAGGTGCTGGGCGTTGTAGGTGTTGTCGATGACGGTGACCTCTTGCACGGTGGTGGAGCCGGCCGGAACGGGCATGTCCGAATCTACCGACCGCCGCGGCGCCGGGATCGATCGACTCGCCACCAATCCGGGGCACGCTCGGTGACGAATCAACGCTACCGGGCTTGTGCCGTGTGCTGAGCTAGCATCAGCGGGTACATCCCGGCGAGTTAGTCCGTTTTGCCTCGTTCTCATGCCCGGGGCGGCAGACTTGGCTCAGCGTGTGAGCAGCAACACCCCCGTCTCATCGAGGGCAGGCTCATCCGCAAGGGAAGCATCCAGCGTGGTTGACTGTTATGACTGACGTAGCGAACAAGGAGGGGAGATCCTTCGGCACGACGTTCGTTGATGAAGTCACCCAAACGAGAGTGAGGCCAGACGTGACTACTGCGACAGCCCCCAGCGCCGCCCCGCTCACCGCGGTGGACCGGTGCGACCGATGCGGCGCCCAGGCCTACCTTCGTGTGCAGCTCAAGAGCGGCGGCGAGCTGCTCTTCTGCGCCCACCACGCCCGGGAGCACAGCGACAAGCTCCGTGAGGTCGCCGAGCACGTGCAGGACGAGACCGACAAGTTGGCCAACAGCTCCTCCGCCTCCTCTTCCAGCGACGCCTGAAGCACCCTTAGCCGGAACTGATCCGAGGCCCTGGTCCCTGGTGGACCGGGGCCTCGACCATTCCTGGAGGCCGGTGGGTGAGAGAGTTTCGCCATGAGCGGAGTCGAGGTCCTCGTCGCCCTGGCCATCGCGGTCGGCCTCGTCGGGGTGATCGTCCCCGTGCTTCCGGGATCGCTGCTGGTGCTCGCCGCCGTCCTGTTCTGGGCCTGGGACCTGGGTGTCTCCACGGGCTGGATCGTCTTTGCCGTCGCCACCACCTTCATCGCGCTGGGGAGCATCGTGAAGTACGTCGTGCCCGGTCGGCGGCTGAAGGAGAACGGGATCCCCGGCTCGACCCTCGTGCTCGGCGGCGTGCTCGGCGTGGTCGGCTTCTTCGTCATCCCGGTGGTCGGACTGGTGATCGGCTTCGTGGTCGGGGTCTACCTCGCCGAGCTGCGGCGACTGGGCAGCACCGCCGCCTGGCCGGCCACCGTGCACGCGCTCAAGGCGGTCGGGCTCTCCCTCCTGATCGAGCTCGCCGCGTCACTGCTGGCGGCCACGGCCTGGGCCGTGGGCGTCGTGGTGACATGACCTGATGGCCGTCCTCCTCGCCCTCGGTGCCGCCATCGCCTACGGCCTCTCCGACTTCATCGGCGGGGTCGCCTCACGTCGTACCTCTGTCTGGCCGGTGGCCCTGACCGCCTGCCTCGGGGCCACCTTGGGCACGGTGGTGCTGGTCCTGCTCGTGCAGGGCGACCCCTCGGTCCACGACTACGCGTTCGGACTGCTCGGCGGCGTCGGCAGCGGGACCGGCACGGTCTTCCTCTACCGCGGTTTCGCCCGCGGACGCATGGGGGTGGTGGCTCCGGTCTCCGCCGTCGGCGCCGCGCTGCTCCCGGCGGTCCTGGCCATCGCGACCGGCGAACGCCCGGCGGTCCTCGTGTGGGTCGGCATGCTCGTGGCGCTGCCCGGCATCTGGCTGGTCTCGCGGGAGCCAGCCCCGGTGGACGCCGCCGCCAGCAGCGCCGAGGGGCTGCTGGACGGCGTGCTCGCCGGACTCGGCTTCGGCCTGCTGTTCGCCGCGCTGGGACAGGTCCCGGAGGAGGCCGGTTTCGGACCCGTCCTGGGGACCCAGATCGTCTCGATGCTCGCGGTGCTGCTGGCCGCGAAGCTCCTCGGCGGCCACCCGATGCCGCGCCGTGGCGCCGACTGGTGGGGCCTGGGCGCCGGGCTGCTCGCCACCCTCGCCGTCGTCGGGTTCATGCTCGCCCGCCAGCAGGGGCTGCTCAGCGTCGCGGCCGTGCTGACCTCGCTGTACCCCGCCGCCACGGTGCTGCTGGCCACCGTCGTGCTGCACGAGAAGATGCACCGCGGTCAGTCCGTCGGGCTGGCCCTGTGCGCGACCAGCGTGGTCTGCGTCGCCCTCGGCTGAGGGGCCGGGCTCAGACCGGGACGGAGAGCGACAGCGCGAAGTCGCCGGCGGGGTCGGTCCACCAGTGCCTCAGCTGAAGACCTGCCGCCGCCAGCTCCTCACTGACCCCCCGACGCCGGAACTTGGTCGAGATCTCGGTGCGGATCCCCTCCCCCTCCGCCAGGTCCACCTCGATGGCGAGGGCCTCGACCCTGACTCGTTGCGCCGTGAGCGACTCCAGTCGCATCTCGATCCATTCGTGCTCGGCGTCCCAGACCGCGCGGTGCCCGAAGGCGTCAGGGTCGAAGTCGGCGCCCAGCTCACGATTGAGGACGGTGAGCACGTTCTTGTTGAACTCCGCCGTCACGCCGCTGGCGTCGTCATAGGCCGACACGAGGCGCTGCGAGTCCTTGACCAGGTCCGTCCCGAGCAGGAACGCGTCCCCGGGGACCAGGGTGCTGCGCACCTCGCCCAGGAACCGGGCCCGTTGCCCCGGGTCGAGGTTGCCGATCGTCGAGCCGAGGAAGGCGAGCAGCCGTCGTGGGTGCCGCGGCAGGTCACCCAGGTGTCGCTCGAAGTCGCCGACCACGGGCTGCACGTCGAGCTCCGGGAACTCCTGCGCCACCGCCTCGCTGGCGTCCTCGAGCACGGCCGGGTCGACGTCGAAGGGCACGAAGCGACGCAGGGTCCCCTCGTCCGTCAGCGCGCGGAGCAGCAGCCGTGTCTTCTCGGACGTGCCGCTGCCCAGCTCCACGAGCGTCTCGGCCCCGCTGACGCGTGCGATCTCACCCACGTGGTCCTCGAGGATGGAGCGCTCTGTGCGCGTCGGGTAGTACTCGGCCAGCCGGGTGATCTCGTCGAAGAGCTCGCTCCCGCGTGCGTCGTAGAAGTACTTCGGTGGCAGGGTGCGCGGGCGTTGCGTGAGGCCCTGGCGGACGTCGGCCGCCATCTGCGCCGCGAGGGCGGCCGGGTCGAGGTGGACGTCAAGGTCGGCGGTCGGCATCAGTGCTCCAGTTCGGTCACGGTGACCCCGGATGAGGTCACCTCGATCAGGTGACGGTCGGGTACGTCGACCCAACGCGGGTCGTCGTCGTAGGGCTCGCTGGCGACCACCACGCCGTTCGGGTCGACCAGGTAGCTGAGGGGGTCCCCCCACGAGACTCCGGTGACGCGGTCGCCGTCGGTCAGCAACACGTTGAGGTAGGCACCCGGATCGGCCGAGGCCACCCTGCTGATGGTCTCGGCCACCCGGTCCGGGCCCTCGGCGAAGACGTGGGCGGCCAACAGGGCGGAGTCGCAGACCGACTCGGCGTCGTGGCGTGCGGGGAGAGCGCTGCGGTCGACCCTGCCGTTGTGCGAAAGCAGCCAGTGACCGTCGGTGAAGGGTGCCGCGGCGCTCTCGTCCATGGGCATGCCGGGGGTCGCCGACCGGACCGCCGCCAGGACGGCTCCTGACCTCAGGACGGGCGCCACCGACGCGAAGGACGCATCGCCCCACAGCGGCCTCGCCGAGCGCCAGCGGACCGGCGTCGGCTGGCCGTCGACATAGAAGCCGACCCCCCATCCGTCCGCGTTCATCAGGCCGCGCTGCTGACGGCGGGGCGCGTAGGACTGGTGCTCCAGGCCGAACTCCGGGTCGAGCACCAGGGAGGACACGCTCCGCGGCTGCCCCAGCCAGGCCAGGTGCCTACACATCCCAGGCCAGTCGTAGGCCGCTGAAGATCTGGCGGCGAACGGGCAGGTCCCAGTTGCGGAACGACGGGCGGATCGCCGCGCCACGGCCGACCGCCCACGAACCGCCTCGCAGCACCTTGTAGTCACCGCCGAAGAAGGGCGCGCTGTAGTCGGCGTACAGCATGGTCTCGAAGCCCGACCACGGCTCGAGACCGGACGAGGTCCACTCCCAGACGTCACCGATCATCTGCTCCACGCCGTAGGCCGAGGCACCCTGCTCGTAGGCGCCCACCGGCGCCGGACGCAGCGCCGCCCCCCCGAGGTTGGCCAGCCCCGCGCTCCACTCGGCATCGCCCCAGGGCATGCGCCGGCGACGGTGGGTCACCGGGTCCCAGGCACAGGCCTTCTCCCACTCCTGCTCGGTCGGGAGCCGGGCGCCCGCCCACGCCGCGTAGGCCTCGGCCTCGAAGAAGCACACGTGCTGGACCGGCTCGTCGGCCGGGATCTCCTCGTGGTGGCCGAACCGGCGGCGCGACCCGTCAGCCGACCAGAACAGCGGGCGTTCGAGACCGGCCTCGACTCGGTGCCGCCAGCCACGCGCCGACCACCACTGCGGCTGGTCGTAGCCTCCGGCTTCGATGAACGCCTGCCACTCCCCGTTGCTGACCGGCACCCGGGCGATCGCGAAGGCGGGGAGGTCGACCGTGTGGGCCGGGCGCTCGTTGTCCAGCGACCAGGGCTCGTTCTCGAGGTCGACCCCCAGGGTGAAGGGACCTGCCGGCACGAGCACGGAGCCGGCCGGGAGGACCCGGCCAGGCGGAAGAGGAGCACCGAAGCCGAGCAGCGGCGCGCCGTCGCGGAGCTGGTGGGTCGCCATCATGGTCTCGACGTGCTGCTGCTCGTGCTGCTCGACCATCACGTAGGGGAACAGCTGCTCCGGTGTCGATTCCTCGACCCTGTCCAGACCGTCGAAGACCCGGGAGCGGACCTCGGAGATGAAGCGCCTCGCCTCACGGGGGGTGAGCAGGGGCAGACCGACCCGCGTCGCGCGAGGATGCTCGAAGGCGTCGTAGAGCTGCTCGATCCTGCAGGTGAGCAGTCCCTGAGCGGCGGCGTCCCCGCCCCTCAGCAGCCACAGGTCCTCCTGCTGCCCGATGTGGGCGAGGTCCCAGACCAGCGGGCTCATCAGCGGGCTGTGCTGCGAGGTCAGCTCGATCTCGTCGAGGTCGGTCAGCGCCAGGGTGCGGGAGCGGGCGTCCTCGAGTCCGCGGGCGATCTGCTCACGCATGCGCTTCCTCCTCGAGTACGGCGACCGGGCTGGTCGCCTCGACGTGGCGGCGCAGCTCCCCGCTCGGGGTGCGACCGGACGCGATCAGCTCGACGAAATCCTCGACCTCGGCCCGCAGACCCGCGGGACACCGGCGCGCGGCGACGTCGAGGCACGTGCTCACGGCGCGGCGGAGAGCAGCGTCCCCGAGCCCGTCACGGGCCGCCGACTCCCAGTCCTCCGAGACCGGGGCGCACGCCTCCGCGGCCACGGCAGCGGCGACCGGGTCGTCCGCGAGCGTGGTCGTGAGGGCGGCGACGGCCGGCCACCACCGGTCGGGCATGGCGTCGAGACAACGGATCTCGACGTAGCCGCGCGGGCGGATCGGCGGGAAGAGCGTGGTCAGGTGGTAGTCGAGGTCCGCGAGGGTCGGCCGGCGATCAAAGGGAGCCCGACCCCGGAGCCAGTCCTCGAAGGACACCCGGGCGGT
>JBKJON010000520.1:0-2581 GCA_046595715.1 Marmoricola sp. | reverse complement strand
CGGTCGATGCCGACGATGAAGCCGACACCCTCCACGAGGGCGGGGCGGTGCGACTGCAGGCCACCAGCCAGCGTGGCCAGGCCCGCACCGGTGACGCCGGCGGCACCCTTCGAGGCGATGATCATGAACACCAGCAACGAGATCTGCTGACCGATGGAGAACGGCTTGTCCAGGGCCTCGGCGATGAACAGCGACGCCATGGTCAGGTAGATCGCGGTCCCGTCGAGGTTGAACGAGTAGCCCGTGGGGACGGTGATGCCGACGACCGGACGGGAGACACCCAGGTGCTCCATCTTGGCGATGAGGCGGGGCAGGGCCGACTCGGAGGACGACGTCGACAGGATGAGGAGGAACTCGCGGGCGAGGTACTTGAAGAGCAGGAAGACGCTGACGCCGGTGACCATCTTGAGGATGCCGCCCAGGACGACGAACACGAACAACGCGCACGTGATGTAGAACGCGACCATGATCAGGCCCAGGCTCTTGAGCGCCTGGACTCCGGTGGCTCCCACGACTGCGGCCATCGCGCCGAACGCACCGATCGGCGCGACGTACATGATCATCGCCATGAGGCGGAAGACGAGGCGCTCGAGGTGCTTGATGCCGCCGAGGATCGGCTCACCGGCGCGGCCCATCTTCTGCAGGGCGAACCCGACCAGCAGCGCGACGAGCAGGGTCTGCAGGACCGACCCGGACGTGAGCGCCGACACCAGGGTGTCCGGGATCAGGCCGAGGACGAACTCCGTGGTCGACTCGCTCGCCTCGGCGACCTGCTTCTGGCCGGTGGCCGCGAGCTCGTCGGTGAGGTTGAGTCCGGCGCCCGGCTTGACGATGTTGCCGACGATGAGGCCGATGGCCAGGGCCACGGTCGACATCGTGAGGAAGTACCCGAGGGCGAGGCCGCCGACCTTGCCGACCTGGGCGGCGCGTCGGACCGAGCCGATGCCCAGGACGATGGTGCAGAAGATGATCGGGCTGATCATCATCTTGATGAGGTTGACGAACGCCGTGCCCAACCACTTCAGGCTGATGCCGAAGTCGGGGAACAGGAAGCCCACGGCGATGCCGAGGACCATCGCGATGATCACGGAGATGTAGAGGTAGTGCGTCCTGTCGCGGCGTGGTGCCGGACGGTCGACAGCGCTTTCGGCTGTGGTGCTCACGTGTACTCCAGTGGACTCGTGGTGGGGCGCCGTCCCGGGAGGCGCCCGGGGTGGGTGAACTCAGCACGAGTATGGAGTGGATCGGTGGCTAGGGTCACCCTTGTGTTCATTGAGTTTCGACGTGTCTCGCCCTGCGTCGGCCACCAGCGGCGCTCCGTCCGGCCGAGTTCGGAGCCGGGCGTATGGCGCTGAGCCGCGGCAGGTGGGCCAGCTCACCGGCGCGCTGGAGCGTGGCGGGGCAGACCTTTGCCCTGCAGGTGCTCGTCGCCCTGCTCGTCGTCGGCATCGGGACGGGAGCTGCCTACGCGCAGGCGCGTCGGGCCGGCACCCAGGAGGCGACGGCGCGCGCGCTCGCGGTGGCGAGGACGGTGGCCAGCAGCCCTGATGTCGTGGCTGCCGTGCAGGACGGCAACCGGGGCGGGGTGCTCCAGCCGTTCGCCGAGGACGTGCGGCGTCGAACCGAGACCGACTTCGTCGTGGTCATGAGCCCTGCCGGGATCCGCTACTCCCACCCCGACACGACGTTGATCGGCAAGGAGTTCATCGGGCACATCGAGGAGGCACGGGCGGGTGGCACCGTGGTGGAGGACTACACCGGCTCGCTGGGTCCGTCGCGCCGGGCCGTGGTTCCGGTGCGGGCGAGCGACGCCGCCACCGCCCCGGTCGTCGGTCTGGTCGCCGTCGGCATCCGCAACGCCGTGGTGAGCCAGCGACTCGAGGGGCAGCTGGTGGCGCTCCTCGCTGCCGGCCTGGCTGCCGCCGTCCTCACGGGGCTGGCGACCGCGCTCGTCGCGCGACGCGTGCGCCGGCAGACTCACGGCCTCGGTGAACGTCAGCTTCGCGAGATGGTCGAGTACTACGACGCCGTCCTGCACGCCGTCACCGAGGGGCTGCTGCTCATCGACCGCGACGGGCGGCTGCGACTGGCCAACGACGAGGCGGTCCGGCTGCTCGGGCTCGGCGAGGAGGCCCTGGGCCGACGGGTCGCGGAGCTCGACCTCTCGGCCCCCCTGACGGCAGCGCTGACCGCCGACACCCAGCGCAGCGACGAGCTGCACGTCACCGCAGCGCGTGTCCTCGTCCTCAACACCGCACCGGCGCGTTGGGGTGGCAAGGTCCTCGGCCAGGTGGCGACGCTGCGCGACCGAACCGACCTCGAGCACCTCACCGGCGAGCTCGACTCGGCTCGCGGGCTCACCGAGGCCCTGCGCTCCCAGGCCCACGAGTCGGCAAATCGGCTGCACACCATCGTTTCCCTGATCGAGCTCGGGCACTCCGACCGCGCCCTGGCCTTCGCGACCGAGGAGCTCGAGCTGTCCCAGCTGCTGACCGACCGGGTGGTCGCAGGGATCGAGGAGCCTGCGCTGTCGGCCCTGCTGTTGGGCAAGGCGGCCGAGGCGGGGGAGCGCGGTATCGAC
>JBKJON010000439.1:0-3523 GCA_046595715.1 Marmoricola sp. | reverse complement strand
ATCTGCGGCATGTGCGGCCTGATGATCAACGGCGAGGCCCACGGCCCGCAGGTCACCACCACCTGCCAGCTGCACATGCGCTCGTTCAGCGACGGCGAGACGATCACCATCGAGCCTTGGCGCTCGGACGCCTTCCCGGTGCTCAAGGACCTCTGCGTCGACCGCAGCGCCTTCGACCGCGTCATCCAGCAGGGCGGCTACGTCTCGGTGAACACCGGCGCGGCTCCCGACGCCCACGCCACTCCGGTGCCCAAGGCGGCCGCTGACCGCGCCTTCGACATGGCCACCTGCATCGGCTGCGGAGCGTGCGTCGCGGCGTGCCCGAACGGGTCGGCCTCACTGTTCCTCGGCGCCAAGATCACCCACCTCGGCGAGCTGCCTCAGGGCCAGGCCGAGCGCGACACCCGCGTGGTGAGCATGGTCGGTCAGCACGACCACGAGGGCTTCGGTGGCTGCACCAACATCGGCGAGTGCACGGCGGCGTGCCCCAAGGGCATCCCGCTCGACGTCATCTCGCAGCTGAACAAGGACCTGCGCACGGCCATCAGGCACGGCTACTGACCCAGGCGACGCCCGCCACTCGGGCCAGCGGCCACACCGATCGTGGGCGCCTCCCTGCTAGCCCCCGAGCGGGAACGCCCGGGCCGGGTGCCAGCCCGACGCGGCGTCGTGGAGGTACATCCACATCTCGTCCACCGCGAAGTCCGCGTCGAAGCCTTCGAGGTCGGTGAACGCCCGCTCGAGCTGCTCCTCGGGCAGGTGGTGCGCCACGGTGACGTGCGGGTGGTAGGGAAACTCGCGCTCGATGGCGAGCGGACCCCGGCGTACGTGTGCGGCCAGCCGCTCACACTGGCTGATGCCCTCGACCACCCCGACGAAGACCACCGGGGAGACCGGCTGGAAGGTCCCGGTCCCCCGCAGGTGCACGCGGAACGGATCCATCGCCTCGGCCACCGCCGCCAGATGGGCCACGACGTCGTCCAGCTCGGAGTCCGGGACCTCGTGTGGGGGCAACAGGGTGATGTGGGTGGGGATGTGTCGGGCTGCGTCGTCGCCCACGTCGATGCGGTACTGCCGCAGCTCGTCTCCCCAGGGCTCAGGGACGGCCACGGAGACTCCGATGGTGGGCATCAGCGGAGCCTAGCGAGCCACGAAGCCGACGCGCTCGTACACGTCGGCGAGCGTTCCCCGGGCCACCTCGCCGGCCGTCGCGGCGCCGGCGCGCAGGATCCGCTGCAGCTCTGCACGGTCGTCGAGCAGGGCCAGCGTCCGGTCGCGGAAGGGGGTCACGAAGTCGACGACCACCTCGGCCAGCTCTGTCTTGAGGACGCCGTAGCCCTGCCCGTCGTAGGCCGCGACGAGGTCCTCGATGCTGCGCCCGCTCAGGGCCGAGTGGATCGTGAGCAGGTTGGAGACACCGGGCTTCTCCTCGGGGTCGAAACGAACCTCGGAGCCGGAGTCCGTCACGGCCGACCGGATCTTCTTGGCCGAGACCGACGGGTCGTCGAGCATCTCGATGATGCCGCCGATGCTGGAGTTCGACTTCGACATCTTGATGGCCGGGTTCTGCAGGTCGAGGATCTTCGCGGTCTCCTTGAGGATGTAGGGCTCCGGGACGCGGAAGGTCTTCTTGTAGCGGTGGTTGAACCGCTGCGCGAGGTCACGGGTCAGCTCGAGGTGCTGGCGCTGGTCCTCCCCCACCGGGACGAAGGCCGGGCGGTACAGCAGGACGTCGGCCGCCATCAGGATCGGATAGGTGAACAGACCGACGGACGCGGCTCCCTCGCCCTCCTTGGCGGACTTGTCCTTGAACTGGGTCATCCGTCGGGCCTCGCCGAAACCGGTGAGGCAGTTCAGCACCCAGGCCAGCTCGGCGTGCTCCGGCATGTGCGACTGGACGAAGATCGAGGAGCGCTCAGGGTCGATGCCCATTGCGATCAGCTGGGCCGCCGCGACGAGGGTGCGCTCGTGCAGCTTCTTCGGCTCGGGGCCGGGCTCGAGAGCGTGCATGTCGGCGATGAAGAAGAAGGGCTGGTGGCTCTCCTGGAGGTCCACCCACTGCCGGGTCGCGCCCAGGTAGTTGCCGAAGTGGAACGAGTCGCTGGTCGGCTGGATCCCGGACAGGACGCGTGGGAGGGCGGCAGGCTTCTCAGCCGGGGGGTGCTCGGACATGTCGACCATTGTTCCAGCCCGGGCGGGGTGTCTCCGACCAGGGTTTGCCCGGGCGTCGCTCGCCGAACGACCTGGCCGGCTCCACGCGTCGACGGCGAACCCCGGTTGCCCCGCCCCCGCGCGGTTGGCAGGGTGCTCCCATGACTCGCATCCCCACGCTCACCGACGGCGTGGTGACGCTGCGGGCACCGAACGACGACGACATCTCGGGCTGCTACGAGCAGTGCCAGGACCCGGTGAGCCAGCGATGGACACCGGTCCCGGTGCCCTACCTCCTCGACGACGCGAAGACCTATCTGCGCCACGTGATCCCCGAGGGCTGGCTGACCGGGCGCGCGTGGTGCTTCGTCGTGGAGGCGGCCGACGAGTCCGGGGTCCCGCGCTTCGCCGGTTCGCTGTCGCTGCGCACCGAGAGCGACGGTCGCGCGGAGCTCGGCTACGGAGCGCACCCGTGGGCGCGCGGGCGCGGCCTGATGGAACGCGCGGTGCGGTTGCTGCTCGACTGGGGCTTCGCCGAGCGCGACCTGCGGACGGTCATCTGGCTGGCCCAGCGTGGCAACTGGCCCTCCCGCCGGCTGGCCTGGAGGCTGGGCTTCACCATCGACGGGACGCTGCGGAGCTGGTTGACCCAGCGGGGTGAGCTGCATGACGCGTGGGTGGGCACCCTGCGCCGGGGTGAGGAGATGACGCCCCGCTCGCCGTGGCTGGAGTCACCCACCATCGTCGGGAGGTCCGTCGTGCTCCGGCAGCTGCGCGAGGAGGACCTGTCACGTGTGGTCGAGACCCGCAGCGACCCGGACACCCAGCGATGGCTGCAGAGCGCCCGAGACGAGGCGCCGCACTCCCTGGAGAGCCACGCCAGGTTCCTCGACCGGATGCTCGAGCAGGCCGCCGCCGGGGAGGCGGTGCACTGGGCGGTCGCCGACCCGGTGTCGGACTCCTACCTCGGGCGGGTGTCGCTGTTCGAAGTACACCACCGGCGTGAGGCGGAGCTGGCCTACTGGGCGCACCCGGCGGCTCGGGGACGGGGTACGACGCTCGAGGCAGCCCGGCTCGTCGTACGCCACTGCTTCGTGCCGTTCGAGGACGGCGGACTCGGCCTGCACCGGCTCACGGCCGACGCCGCGGTCGGCAACCACGCCTCCCACCGGATCCTCGAGCGGGCAGGCTTCCTCCCCGTCGGGGTCGAGCGGCAGAGCACGCTGCTGCCCGACGGCACCTGGGTCGACGCCGTGCTCTACGACCAGCTCGCTCCCCCCACGTGACCCCCACCCCCTTCCCTCGCTGAGGCGTCGCAGATTTACCTCCGGAACCCGCTGGGGCGTGGCAGAGTTTCCTTGTAACAGGAAAA
>JBKJON010000255.1:0-2698 GCA_046595715.1 Marmoricola sp. | reverse complement strand
CGAGCTGCTGCGGTTCTTGATGCGCAACCCCCGTCGGGTGCTGAGCAAGGCGCAGATCCTCGACCGCGTCTGGAACTACGACTTCGGCGGCCAGGCCAACGTCGTCGAGCTCTACATCTCCTACCTGCGCAAGAAGATCGACGCGGGCCGCGAGCCGATGATCCACACGATGCGCGGCGCCGGCTACGTGCTCAAGCCTGCCGAACCGGTAGCGCCCGCGAACGTCGGCTGAGCCGTGTTCGCACTGCGCAGCCTGACCGCCAGGCTGGTGGTGACCGCCGTGGCACTCGTGGCAGTCGTCTCGCTGCTCGTCGCAGCCATCGCCACCGTCGCCATTCGCTCCTCATTGATGGACCGGCTCGACAGCAACGTGCTGTCCTCCGTACGCCGGGTCGGCGATGGCGACCGCGACCAGGACAACGCGGGCCGCTATCCACGGCCGACCCCCAGCAACCAGGGGCCGGGCACCCTGATCGCGTTCATGGACACCGCGAACGGACCTGATGGCTACGTCCTGACCAAGGAGATCAACGGCACCCGCCAGCTCTCGACCACCGCACTCAAGGAGCTGGGCCAGGTGCCGGTGGACACGGAGGTCCACAGCGTCGACCTGACGACGTTCGGCTCCTACCGCGTGACCGCCACGGCCGGCCCCAACGGCCGCACGTTCATCGGGCTGCCCACCAAGGACGTCGACCAGACCGTGAACGCCCTCGTCGGCTACGAGATCCTGCTGATCCTGATGGGCGTCCTGACGGCGGCCGGCCTCGGCACGCTGCTGGTGCGGCGGCAGCTGCGCCCCCTCAACGAGGTGGCCGAAACGGCTCACGCGGTCGCGGAGCTGCCGTTGTCCTCGGGGGAGATCGACCTCACGGACCGAGTGCCCGCTCACCTCACCGACCGAGTGCCCGCTCACCTCACCGACGAGCGCACGGAGGTCGGCCGGATGGGCGCGGCCCTCAACGTCCTGCTGGCGCACGTCGAGACCTCGCTCGAGGCCCGCCACCGCAGCGAGCAGCAGGTCCGCCAGTTCGTCGGCGACGCCTCCCACGAGCTGCGCACCCCCCTGGCCACGATCCACGGGTACGCCGAGCTGTCCCGTCGTACGCCGGACGACCCGATCGCGTTGTCAATGGCGCTGGCCAAGGTCGAGACCGAGGCCGACCGGATGTCGAGCCTCGTCGAGGACCTGCTCCTGCTGGCGCGCCTGGACGCCGGCCGTCCGCTGGAACGGACCGAGGTCGACGTCACGCGTCTGCTTCTGGAGTCGGTCGTGGACTCCCGCGTCCTCTCCCCGGGGCACAAGTGGCAGCTCGACCTCCCCGACGAGCCGATCACCGTCACCGGCGACGCGCAGCGCCTGCACCAGGTCGTCACCAACCTCCTGGGCAACGCCCGTCACCACACCCCGCCTGGTACCACCGTCACCGTCTCCGCGACCACCGCCGGCGACGGCGTGCGGATCGTCGTCCACGACGACGGACCGGGTCTGCCGGAAGGCCTCACGGAGAACGCGTTCGAGCGGTTCAGCCGCGGGGACTCCTCGCGTACCCGGGCCTCCGGCGGTGCCGGCCTCGGCCTGTCACTCGTCTCCGCGATCGCCCAGGCCCACGGCGGCCGCGCCAGCGTCGCGTCACAACCGGGCAGCACCACCTTCACGGTGCTCCTCCCGCACTGAGCCCCGCGCTTCTCCTCGGGCCGCGCTTGAGCGGGTCCTGCGGTTTTTCTGGTTAACCAGAAAGACCGCCACTTCCCCCACGTTGCAACGTTGGGTCGTGCGAGTTTTTCTGGTTAACCAGAAAAACTGCGGACCAGGACCGGCCCCAGCCGCGATCACAGCAAGGCCACAGAACGACCACACGGTTGTCGCAGGCGGCGAGGTCACGGTCGTGCCATGGACAACACCAGCACCCTGCCGCAGCCCACCGGACCGACCACTGCGGCCCGCTCATCACAGACAGGCTCGAGGACATCCCCTGGTCGCCCCTCCTCAGGAAGTGCCCGCATCCGCCGCCTGTGGCGCGGACCGGACGAGGACCCGGGCTGGGCGCGGCCCGCGTTCGCGGGGCTGTTGCTCGCCACCGGCGTCCTCTACCTCTGGGGACTCGGTGAGAGCGGCTGGGCGAACTCGTTCTACTCCGCCGCCGTCCAGGCCGGCTCCGAGTCGTGGAGGGCGTTCTTCTTCGGATCCAGTGACGCCGCCAACTCGATCACGGTCGACAAGACACCGTTCGCCCTGTGGCCGATGACCCTGCCGGTGCGAGTGTTCGGCCTCTCCAGCTGGAGCATTCTGGTCGCCCAAGCGCTCGCGGACGTCGGCCACGGTAGGGCTGCTGCACCATGTGGGCGTTGTTGACGACGGCCGTGTCGACCACGGCCGCCAACCGGCGGTTCACCTTCGGCGTCGTCGGACCGCGCCGCCTCCTGCGCCACCACGCTCAGCGCCTGGCCATCTTCGCTGGCGGGCTCGCCGCGACCTCGGGTGCCCTGTTCCTCTCGCACACCTTCGGGCCTAGCAGCCGGGGGTTGGAGGTGGCCGTGCTCGCCGCAGCCAACCTCGGAGTCACCGTGGCCCGCTTCGCGGCAATGAGACTCCGGGTGTTTCGCCCACAGCAGCCCGCCGTGGGCCAGAGCGGCTGGCGCTCACCCCTCGTGCAGCGGCGCCAGGATCCCCGGAAGGGACGCCGACAGGATCACC
>JBKJON010000190.1:0-5557 GCA_046595715.1 Marmoricola sp. | reverse complement strand
CGGTGGACGTCGAAGAAGCCCTGGAACTCCTCGATCACGTCGTCGGAGCGACGGGTCTTGTAGCCCCGGGACGCCTCGAAAGTGTAGCCATGCATCGGGTCGCAGACCCTCGCGGCCTCGACCCCGGCGGCGTGCACCTTCTCCAGCAACGGCGGCAGGTGGTCGCGGATCTTGCCCGCGCCCATGCGGGTGATGAAGGTGAGCCGGCCTGCTTCGTTGGTGGGGTTGAGCTTGGCCGACAGGGCGATGGCGTCGTCGGCAGTGGTCCTCGGGCCGAGCTTCACCCCGATCGGGTTCTGGATGTGGCTGAGCATCTCGACGTGCGCGCCGTCGAGCTGACGCGTGCGCTCGCCGATCCAGAGGAAGTGGCTGGAGACGTCGTAGGGAAGCTGCGTGCGGCTGTCGGTGCGGGTCATCGCGTGTTCGTACTCGAGGATCAGCGCCTCGTGGCTGGAGTGGAAGTCGACCCGGTGGAACTCGTCGGGGTCGGCCCCGATCGCCTTCATGAAGTTCAGGGCACGATCGATCTCCGCGGCCATCTGCTCGTACTTGCGACCCACCTCGGAGCCGAGCACGAAGTCGGTGTTCCAGGTGTGCACCTGGCGCAGGTCGGCGTAGCCGCCGGTCACGAAGGCACGCACGAGGTTCAGCGTCGCGGCGGAGGCGTGGTAGACCTCCACCAGTCGCTGCGGGTCGTGGCAACGCGACTCGGGGGTGAATTCGAAGCCGTTGACGGCGTCGCCACGGTAGGCCGGCAGCGTCACACCGTTGCGGGTCTCCAGGTCGGAGGAACGCGGCTTGGCGTACTGACCCGCCAGCCGGCCGAGCTTCACCACCGGGACCGAGGCGGCGTAGGTCAGCACGACAGCCATCTGGAGCAGCACGCGCAGCTTGTTGCGGGTGTTGTCGGCGGTCACTCCGGCAAAGGTCTCGGCACAGTCACCGCCCTGGAGCAGGAACGCCTCTCCGCGGGCGACCGCACCCAGCTTGGCCTTCAGCTCGTCGCACTCACCGGCGAAGACGAGCGGGGGCATGCGTCGGAGGCGGGTGACGGCAGCGTCGACGGCCGCGCGGTCGTCGTACGTCGGCTGCTGGGACGGGCCCATGGCGTGCAGTGCGGCGAGGTCGGGAACGAGTTCGGACACCGGGCAAGACTACGTCGCGGCAGTCGGCCGCCAGCAGTCCGCCGGCGATCGGGTACTGGATCGAGTCCTTCCGGTCACGCGCCCAGGCGGCGTACGTCTTCACCAGGGCAGTCTGGGCGAGGTCCTCGGCCAGGCTCAGCCGAAGAAGACCTCGGCCTCGGCGTACTCCGCGGGCTTGACAAGCTTGAGCTCGCCCGTGCCCTCGGCCAGCGGCACCCGCACGATGTCGGTGCCGCGCAGCGCCATCATCTTTCCGTAGTCCTTCTCGAACACGGCGGTCACAGCCTGCAGCCCGAACCGGGTCGCGAGCCACCGGTCGAAGGCCGTCGGGGTGCCGCCACGCTGGACGTGACCGAGCACGACGGCGCGGGCCTCCTTGCCGGTGCGGTCCTCGATCTCCTTGGCGAGCCGGTCGCCGATGCCCCCAAGACGCACGTGGCCGAAGGCGTCCTTCTCCCCGCTCACCAGCGTCATGTCGCCGCCCTCGACCGGCAGCGCCCCCTCGGAGACGACGATGATCGGCGAGTAGTGCGACTCGAAGCGTTTCTCGACGTAGCCGCACACCTTCTCGATGTCGAACGGCTGCTCCGGGATCAGCACGACGTTGGCGCCGCCCGCGATGCCGGCGTGCAGGGCGATCCATCCCGCGTGCCGGCCCATCACCTCGACGACCAGCACCCGGTGGTGGGACTCGGCGGTGGTGTGCAGCCGGTCGATGGCCTCCATCGCGATGTTCACGGCGGTGTCGAAACCGAACGTGAAGTCGGTGCCGGACAGGTCGTTGTCGATGGTCTTCGGCACGCCCACCACGTTGACCCCGAGGTCGGCGAGCTTGGTCGCGACCCCGAGCGTGTCCTCGCCGCCGATGGCGATCAGGGCGTCGACGCCGTTGGCGGCCAGGCTGTCCTTGATCTTCTCCACGCCGTTCTCGATCTTGAACGGGTTGGTGCGCGACGACTTCAGGATCGTGCCTCCGCGCGGCAGGATCCCGCGCACCTGGTCGATGCCGAGCGGCGTGGTCACGTTCTCGAGCGGACCGCGCCAGCCGTCGAGGAAGCCGACGAACTCGAAGGCGTACTCCTTGACGCCCTTGCGGACCACGGCCCGGATGACGGCGTTGAGTCCGGGACAGTCGCCCCCGCCAGTGAGTACTCCGACGCGCATGTGTGTCTCCCTCGGTGAGAATTGGATCGTTCAACATCAAACCGTGATCCCCGACGTCCGTCCAGCCCGACGCTACGCGCCCGCGTGTCCTGCCCTGCGTGTCCTGCCCCGGGACATCTAGTCTCTGGGCACATGAGCGCAGCGAAGAAGGCCGGGGCCACCCTTGCCGTCGACGCCGCCACGACGGGAGCCACCGCGGTGGTGGTGACCTCGGTCGGGCTCGTCGCCGCACGCGCCCACCGGGAGCTCCGCTGGCACTCCCCCCAGCCGGGCTGGGCCGAGCAGGTGCCGGAGGAGATCTGGCAGGCCCTGCGGGCAGCCACCCGCGACTGCCTCGACACCTGGGACGGCGCGCCCGGCAGCCTGTCCGGCATCGGCCTGACCCACCGGCGCGAGACCGCGACGCTCTGGGACCGGGAGACCCTCGGCTCCCCGCGTCGGGCGATCGTCTCGGAGGACCGGCGCGCGGCCGACATCTGCAGCATGATGCGCCACGAGGGCCACGAGGGCCGCATCACCGAGCTGACCGGGCTCCGCCTGGATCCCGGCCTCTCCGGCCCCAGGCTGAGGTGGCTGGCCGAGAACGAGCCGCACACGTGGGCGCTCGTCGACCAGGGTCGCTACGCGGTCGGCACCGTCGACTCCTACGTGGTCGCCCGGATGACGCGTGGCACCTGGCATCTGACCGGCGTCTCCGACGCCCACCACACACTGCTCTTCGACCTCCGGTCCGGCGCGTGGTCCCAGGAGCTGTGCGACCTCTTCAGGGTGCCGATGGACGCGCTGCCGCAGCTGGCGCCACACTGGGGCGACCTGGCCCGGACCGACCCGAGGAGCTTCCTCGGGCTCGACCTGCCCATCACCCGCATCGCCGGGGACCAGCAGTCGTCCGTGTTCGACCGGACCTGACCCGGCGGGCGACGCCAGGTCAGGAAGCGCGCCGAGGCCTCAGAAGTGGGCGTCGGCCTCCGCCTGCACCCGGGCCACGTAGGTCTCCCACCACTGCGCGTCCCCGACCTCGGACTGCTCGACTCCGCCGCGGCCGTCGAGCGCCTCACGGATGATGTCGGCGTGACCCGCGTGGTGCGCCACCTCGGCGAGCATGTGCACCGTCACGTAGCCCAAGGTCGTGCTGCGACGGTTCTCGGGCCACCACGACACCGTGGCCGGCGCGTCCGGGCCCAGGGTGCGTACCGAGTCCTCGGCCAGCACCCACGACTGGGCGTAGAGGTCGAGCAGCCACTCCCGCGACTCCTCCGACCTCGCCCACATGTCCGCGCTCTCCTGATGTCCCTGATCGGTCTCCCAGGGCAGCTCGACCCCGACCGGCCGCCCGACGCAGTCGCCGAAGTAGCCGAACGTCACGCTGGCGACGTGCTTGACGAGCCCGAGCAGGCTGGTGCCGGTGGGGGTCATCGGCCGCCGCACGTCGTAGTCGCTGAGACCTTCCAGGCTCGCCAGGAGGTGGTCGCTCTCACGCTTGAGGTAGCGCAGCAGCAGGTCGGTCTGCGAGGGGTGTCCGAAGTCGGGTTCGTCGTTCATGCCGCGACCTTAGAACGGCCTGGCTGCACCTAGCTGGCTGTAGGACGGGTCAAGTGGGCGCGGGCGCAAGGTTCAGCGCTCCGGGCGCTCGTCGTCGGAGTGGGGTTCCTGCGTGATGGGTTTGGTCGGCGGTGGCGGGTGGCCCGCGCGCTCACGCTGACGTATGCGACCTCGTGGGGTCATCTGGCGTCGTTCGAGCTGCGGATAGGGCGAAGGGCCGGGCGCCGAGCTAGTAGCGGCGTAACTCTGGTGAGTCCGCCATAGCCGCAGCGGCGTCTGGTCCGGCCCTTCGTCACCGTCCAGCCTGCACCCTGATCGCTCGGTGAGGGAAGGGGATCTGTCGGGTCAGGCCTCCTGCAGCCAGCGACTCGGGTCGTAGGTGCTCTGGTCACGGACCAGGGCGTAGGCGATCCGGTTCGCGCGGTTAGCCATCGCGCAGGCGATGACCCCGCCCTTCTTGCCGCGCTCGCGGAGCTGTGTGGCGTAGACCTTGGCGGCGGGGTCGTTGAGCCACAGACCGATGCCGAGGTCGATCAGCGCGCGGCGCAACTCCACGCTGCCCTCGCGGCTGATCACGCTGTCGCGGCGTTTGCCTGCCGACTCGTACTGGATCGGGTTGAGACCCGCGGTGCGGTAGACCTGCCGGTGGTTGTCGAACCGGGTCGGGTCTCCCAGCGCGCCGCCGTAGTTCCCGGCGCGGACCGTTGCCCAGCCCGGGACGCTCAGCAGCGGCGCGAATGGCGTCAACGGCAGCAGCCGTGCCAGCTGGTCGGTGGCCTGGTCGACCTGTGTGTCCAGGTCGACCAGGAGGGCGAGGTCGGCAGCCAGGACTGCCCGTGCGACCGCGGCGTCCGCGGTGGGCAGTGCTTCGCGGGCGGCCTGGACGAGCCGATCGGCGACTGGCTTGCGGATCTGCAGGCCACGGGTCGCACCGAACCGGATGAACCGTGCGCTGCCCAAGGCGATGAGCCGGACCGGATCGGGAAACTCCGTGGCGACCAGCCGGCCGACCTTGGTGCCCAGCACATCGGGCAGCGCCAGGGTCAGCCCGGGGAAGGCGCGGTCCAGCTGCCCGAGCAGCTGGTTCTTCGTCGCGGTCCTGATCGCCACCCGCCCGGTTCGGTGCGCCGACCACGCGGTCAGCTCACCCAGCACGAGGGGACGGCCCTGGACGGGCTGACCACGACCGGCCAGCAGCAGCTCGGTCATCGCCTGCAGATCGACCACGTCGGTCTTGATCGTCCGCTTGCCCAGCACCCGACGCTGCTCGGTGACATGGCCAGGATTGAGCTCGAGGACCTCCCAGCTGCCCGGCCACGCTGCGTTGAGCAGCGGACGGTGGTAGTGCCCGGCAGCTTCGATCCCGACCTTCACCTGCGCATCGACTGGGAGCACCCGACCGATCTCGGTGACCACCTGCGCCAGCGACGACGCGGTCATCGCACACCCCGTCCGGGGCTTGAGCAGCAGCCTGCGCGAGGCATCGGTCACTGAGAACGCGAACTCGGTCTTCCCGACATCGATCGCCACCACGACCGTCGAGGAACACACTGGAACAGCTTGAACAACCATCGGACCCACCTCCGGAGGGCGCCACGAAGGCCACGGCGCGTCAACGCCAGACCTTCGAACGAAGAGAACCTGTCGGTCCCTTCCAAGCACCTCCGGAGGTGTCCGTGAAGGACTACCCCGACCTATATCAGCCG
>JBKJON010000183.1:0-3644 GCA_046595715.1 Marmoricola sp. | reverse complement strand
CCACCGAATGCCGAGCGGTGCGCCACGTGCCAGGAGGCCTCGGCGAGCGCGTGCCGCATCAGCGAGGCCGAACCCGGCTCGACTGCGTGCTGGGTTCGGCCTCGCTGATGCGGCACGCGCTCGCCGAGGCCTCCTGGCACGTGGCGCACCGCTCGGCATTCGGTGGCCTGCTCGCCGACAAGCCGTTGATGCAGAACGTGATCGCCGACCTTGCAGTGGAGTCTGAGGCTGCGACCGCAGTCGCGATGCGCCTGGCTGCGGCGGTCGACAACCGCACGGACCCGCACGAGGCCGCGTTGCGCCGCATTGCCCTCCCGCTGTCGAAGTTCTGGGTGTGCAAGCGCACGCCGATGATGGTCGCGGAGGCGCTCGAGTGCCTTGGTGGCAACGGGTACGTCGAGGAGTCCGGCATGCCGTTGCTCTTCCGCGAGTCGCCCCTGAACTCCGTCTGGGAGGGCTCCGGCAACGTCAACGCCTTCGACGTGCTGCGCGCGCTGACCCGCGAGCCGGAAGCCCTCGAGGCCTGGCTCACCGAGGTCGCCCGCGCGCAGGGTGAGGACCCGCGCCTGGACCGTGCGATCGAGGGCGTGCTCACGATGCTCGCGGACACCACGACGCTCGAGGTCTCCGCCCGACGCCTCGCCGGCCAGATGGCCGCCTGCCTCCAGGCCTCGCTGCTCGTGCGCTTCGCTCCCCCGGCCATCGCCGACGCGTTCTGCGCCACCAGGCTCGGCGGCGACTACAACGGCACCCTGGGCACCTTGCCGCACGGAACCGACCTACGGTCGATCGTGGAGCGTACGGCGCCGGTCATCGGGTGAGGTGAACCTCGCGGGTCCCGCCCACCGCCGGCGGGCGCGCCACGTCATAGGAAACGGATGGGGTTGTCGGGCAGTCCATGACGTTCCCGGGGTGTTGCAACGCCCGGTCCCGTCAGGTTTCACCGGATACCCCGGGAAACCTGCAGCCCCACCTACCCCAGCGCGGCCGAGACGACCTCCTTGGCCTCAGCCTGCACCTCGGCGAGGTGGTCGGGGCCCTTGAAGGACTCGGCGTAGATCTTGTAGACGTCCTCGGTGCCGCTTGGTCGGGCGGCGAACCAGGCGGACTCCGTGGTGACCTTGAGGCCGCCGATCTTGGCGCCGTTGCCGGGGGCCTCGGTCAGCTTGGCCACGATGGGCTCCCCCGCCAGCTCGGTCGCGGTCACGTCCTCGGGTGAGAGGGCGGCCAGCCTGGCCTTCTGTGCGCGGTCGGCCGGGGCGTCGATGCGGGCGTAGGCCGGCTCTCCGTGCTGGGCCACCAGGTCGCCGTAGTGCTCGCTCGGGGTGCGCCCGGTGACCGCGAGGATCTCGGAGGCGAGCAGGGCCAGGATGAGTCCGTCCTTGTCGGTCGTCCAGGTGCCGCCGTCGCGCCGCAGGAAGGACGCGCCCGCCGACTCCTCGCCGCCGAAGCCGAACGACCCGTCGATCAGCCCGGATACGAACCACTTGAACCCGACCGGCACCTCCACCATCGGTTTGCCCAGCGAGGAGGCCACCCGGTCGATCATCGAGGAGGACACCAGCGTCTTGCCGATGCGCGCAGACGAGGGCCAGCCGGGGCGAGCGCCGCCGAAGAGGTAGCCGATCGCCACCGCCAAGAAGTGGTTCGGGTTCATCAGGCCCGCGTCCGGCGTCACGATGCCGTGCCGGTCGGCATCGGCGTCGTTGCCGGTGGCGATGTCGTAGTCCTCCTTGCGCACGATCAGGGACGCCATCGCCGACGGCGACGAGCAGTCCATCCGGATCTTGCCGTCCCAGTCGAGGGTCATGAACCGCCAGGTCGGGTCGACCAGCGGGTTCACGACGGTCAGGTCGAGCCGGTGCCGGTCGGCGATCTCGCCCCAGTAGGCCACGCTCGCGCCGCCCAGCGGGTCGGCGCCGATGCGCACGCCGGCCTCACGGATCCGGTCGATGTCGAGCACGTTCGGGAGGTCGTCGACGTAGGTCCCCATGAAGTCGTACGTCGACACGGCCGCGCGGGCTCGCGGGAACGGCACCCTCTTGACCTCGGAGAGTCCACCGAGGATGAGCTCGTTGGCCCGGGCGGCGATCACACTCGTGGCGTCCGTGTCGGCCGGGCCACCGTGTGGGGGGTTGTACTTGAACCCGCCGTCGCCGGGCGGGTTGTGCGAGGGAGTGACCACGATGCCGTCGGCCAGCCCGTCGCGGCGGCCGCGGTTCGCACGCAGGATGGCGTGCGAGACGCCTGGCGTCGGGGTGTAGCCATCCCGGTCGTCCACCAGCACCGTGACGTCGTTGGCCACCAGCACCTCGAGCGCGGTGGCCCAGGCCGGCTCCGAGAGACCGTGGGTGTCGCGCCCGATGAACAGCGGACCGTCGTACCCCTGCTTCCTGCGGTAGTCGCAGATCGCCTGCGTCGTGGCCAGGATGTGGGTCTCGTTGAACGAGGTCTTCAGGCTCGACCCGCGGTGGCCGCTCGTGCCGAAGGCGACCTGCTGGTCCACGTTCTCAGGATCCGGGACACCCGTGTAGTAGGAGGTGACGAGATGCGGGATGTCGACGAGGTCGCTGGGCTGGGCCAGGGTGCCGGCGCGTGGGTCACTCATGGAACCTCCTCAGGCCTCGGTCGAGGTGGGCGGGACGACCTGTCCCTTGGACAGGACGGTGAGCCCCTCGTCCACGACGAAACCGCGGGCGAGGTCGTCCTCCTCCGAGACGCCGATCTGCACTCCCGGCGGCACGTGGACGTTCTTGTCGATGATGGCGTTCCGTACGACGGCACCAGCACCGATGCGCACTCCGGGCAGCAGCACGGAGTCCGAGACCTTGGCTCCACTGTCGACGTAGCAGGCCGGCGAGAGCACCGACTGGCTGACCGCGCCACCGGCGACGACCACGCCCGGGGACAGGATCGAGTTGTACGCCGTGACGGAGGCCCCCTCGTGGCCCTCGACCAGCTTGGCCGGAGGGTGCGGCCCGTAGCTGGTGTAGATGGGCCACTTGCTGTTGTAGAGGTTGAACACCGGCAGGGGCGCGACCAGGTCCATGTGGGCGGCGTAGTAGGACCGCATCGTCCCGACGTCGCGCCAGTAGCCTCGGTCGCGATCGTTGGAGCCGGGCACCACGTTGTCCTTGTAGTCGTAGACGGCCGACTCCGTGCGGTCGACGAACCACGGCACGATGTCACCGCCCATGTCGTGCTTGGAGCGCTCCAGCTCGGCGTCGCGGGTGACCGCCTCGCGCAGTGCCTCGGCGTCGAAGACGTAGTTGCCCATCGAGGCCAGCACCTCGTGCGGGGCGTCGGCCAGCCCGATCGGATCCTTGGGCTTCTCCAGGAACGCCCGGATGCGCTCCGGTGACTCGGGGTCCATGTCGATGACACCGAACTGGTCGGCCAGCTCGATCGGCTGCCGGATGGCGGCCACGGTGCACCCCGCACCGGACTCGACGTGGGCGTCGACCATCTGGGAGAAATCCATCCGGTAGACGTGGTCGGCACCCACCACCACGACGATGTCGGGCTTCTCGTCCGCCAGGAGGTTCAGGCTCTGGAAGATGGCGTCGGCGCTGCCGAGGTACCAGTTCTTCCCGACGCGTTGCTGGGCAGGGACCGGGGCGACGTAGTTGCCGAGGAGCGTCGAC
>JBKJON010000128.1:0-7214 GCA_046595715.1 Marmoricola sp. | reverse complement strand
GGCCTGGTCGACACCCACCTCGTCGGTTGCCACCGACGTGGCGTGGCCCGCCGCCCCTGACCCGCCGCCCCCGACCCGCCGCAACTCTGCCGAGACGGGTGAGGGCCCGGGAACTGCAACGCGTTACATTTCGGCCCATGACCCAGCCGGAACCCGCTGCCCGAGCCGCCGTACCGACCCCTGCCGCTACCCACGTCCACGCCTTCGGCGACGACGCGCTCGGTGAGCATGATGCAGTCGGGCTCGCCGGCGAGATCCGGGCAGGAAGGGTCTCGCGGCGGGAGACCGTGGAGGCCGCGATGGCGCGCACGCGCAAGCTCGACGACCTGCTGCACGGCCTGGCCGCCGAGCGGTTCTCATCCGCCCGTCCTGAGGCAGAGGCGGACCACGGCGGGTTCTTCGCCGGGCAGCCGACCTTCGTCAAGGACAACAGCGACGTGGCCGGGTTGCCCACCCAGCAGGGAACCCGCGCCTACGTCGCGGAGCCCGCTGCGGTGGACGGTGACTTCGCCCGGATGTACGCCCTGGTCGGCACCACGTTCCTGGGCAAGACCCGGCTCTCGGAGTACGGCTTCAGCGCGAGCGCCGAGTTCGTCGACGACGTCCCCGTGCGCAACCCCTGGCACACCGGGCACACCTCGGGGGCCTCCTCCGCAGGGTCGGCGGCCTTCGTGGCCGCCGGTGCGGTGACGATGGCGCACGCCAACGACGGTGGCGGATCGATCCGGATCCCGGCCGCCTGTTGCGGGCTGGTGGGACTGAAGCCGACCCGGGGGCGTACGCCGAGCGACCGGGGCAACCGCGACATGCCCGTCAGGATCGTCCACGACGGCGTCCTGACCCGCTCCGTGCGCGACACCGCGGCCTTTCTGCGGGAGTCCGAGCGGGTCTACCGCAACCTCAAGCTCCCGCCGATCGGCGACGTGACCGGTCCGGGCAAGAAGCGGCTGCGGGTCGCCCTGGTCACGGACTCGATCGGTGGCCGGAAGACCGACGAGGAGACGACTCGGGCGGTGCTGCACGCGGCCGGACTGCTGGAAGAGCTCGGCCACACCGTCGAGCCTGTCCTGGCGCCGGTCCCCGACACCTTCGAGGACGACTTCCTCCTCTACTGGAGCTCGTTGGCCCTCGGGGTCAGCCGGATGGGCAAGCGCATGTTCAACCACACCTATGACCGCGACCGCAACGACAACCTGACCAAGGGGCTGGCCCGGCACGCTGCCAGGAACGCCTGGAAGCTGCCGCTGGCGGTCACCCGGCTGAACCGCTCCCACCGCATCAGCAAGCGCTTCTACGCCGAGCACGACATGGTCCTGACCCCCACGCTGTCGCTGGTGACCCCCGAGCTCGGTTGGCTCGAACCGACCCAGTCCTTCGAGACGGTGATGGGTCGTCTGCTCGAGTGGGTGTCGTTCACGCCGCTCCAGAACGCGACCGGGGACCCGGCGATCTCGCTGCCGATGGGGACGACGTCGAGGGGCCTGCCGATCGGCGTACAGCTCGCTGCGGAGCGTGGCAACGACCGCCGGCTCCTCCAGGTGGCCTACGAGCTGGAGGAGGCGCAGCCGTTCGCCCGGATCCAGGAGTGGGCCTGAGGTGGGCGCCGCTCCGGGGCCGGGCGACGCGCCGTGCCGTCCTGCTGGGAGCCGGAGCCGGAGCCGGGGTCGCGGGGCTCGCCGGAGTCGGCCTCGCGATCGAGCGGGGCGTCGTCCCGGGACGCCCGCTGATCCAGGACCCGCTCGGGCCGAACGGTGAGGCGGGCCGGTCCCGGACGCGGCCCCGGTCGGCTGGTCTCCGGCACGTCGTACTGGCAGCGGTCAGACGTCATACGAGCCGGCTGCCTGCGCGACCACCCCGGATGACCTCCCGTGGAACGTCATACGAACCGGTGCCCATGGGGGCCAGGTCGTATGACACCCAGCGGCCGTCAGGAGCGCGCAGGAGTCACCAGCAGCGCCTGGGCCGACCGGGCGACCGGGCCGAGCTCGTCGTACACCTCGGAGGCGGCCAGGCCGACGGCGCCGGTGCTGAGGGTCGTCTCCGCGCGCAGACAGACCCACTCACCGACCGGGGGGCGTACGACGTGCACGGTGAGGTCGGTGTTGAGGAAGTTCCACTCGGCCGGGTCGAGGGCGGCCGAGGCGCCGGAGGCGGAGTCGACACAGGTGAGCAGCCGTTGCAGGGGGCTCATCTCCTCGCCCGGGACCAGGGGCAGGAGCGGGCGCATCCAGACCACGGCGGGACCGGGGCGGGTGACCGCACCCTCGATCCACTGCCACTCCACCGAGTCGAGGTAGCCCCGGAACCACGTCACCGGTGGCTCCTCATGCCGTCCGTCGGCCGGACCGTGGTCCGGTGGCTCGCCGAAGCCGCCCGGGCCCGATCCGTCGGGCCACTCGCCCTCGGGGAACGCCCAGCCCTGGGCGCGGGCCACCACCCGCCCCGACGCGTCGCTGAGCTCGGCCTGCCGCAGCGACACCGTGCGCCCCGGGCGCAGCACCGAGGCGGTCACCGTGAGGTCCGCGACCGGCACCGGACCGAGCAGGTCCATCGTGAACCGGCCGATCACCCGGGGCACGTCCTCGGCGAGGTTCTCCAGGGCACGGCCGAGCAGCGCCGCCGGCGGTCCGCCGTGCTGGGCGCTGGGGCTCCAGGGCCCGGAGGTCGCGGAGGAGGAGCTGAACCGGCCGCCCTCGAGCGGCTGGTAGTACGACTCAGGAGGTGGGTTCACCGGTCGATCATGGCGGTCCGGTGCACGGGTCGGTCAAGTCCGGGTCGGCCCGATTTCAGGTATGCCCTCGGGCCTGTGTATTCTGCTCGCTGGCCCTCAGGCCACGCCCCTTTAGCTCAGACGGCAGAGCGTCTCCATGGTAAGGAGAAGGTCTACGGTTCGATTCCGTAAAGGGGCTCTGGGAAGTCTCCCGACGTCATCCGGACAGCACGATGGAATGTGCGGGTGCTCTGGAGGGTTCTCAGTGGCGGGGTAGCTCAGGTGGTTAGAGCACACGGCTCATAATCGTGGTGTCGCGGGTTCGAGTCCCGCCCCCGCTACGGAATCTTCACACGCATCATCCCAGGCTAGGAAGAAGGCACGAAAGTGGCCAGCAAGAGCTCAGACGTCCGCCCCAAGATCACCTTGGCCTGCGTGGACTGCAAGGAACGCAACTACATCACCAAGAAGAACCGCCGCAACGACCCGGACCGCATGGAGCTGAAGAAGTTCTGCCCGCGTTGTCGCCAGCACACGGATCACCGCGAGACCCGCTGATCGGAGTCATCGCACGAAGCGGCTCCGGCACTGCCGGGGCCGCTTCTGCGTTCCCGGAACACCGCCAGGACCTGTGGAGGACTAGCGTCATGACCGTGCCCGAAGCCGACGCCGCACGCGACCGCAAGGTCACGCTCGCCGACCTGACGACCCTCCGTCTCGGCGGTCCCGCCGCCGACCTGGTCGAGGCCCCGGACGAGGCCACCCTGGTCGAGGCGGTGCGGTCCGCGGACGAGGACGGCACCCCGGTCCTGGTGGTCGGTGGTGGCAGCAACCTGGTCGTGGCCGACGAGGGCTTCCCGGGCCGTGTGGTGGTCGTGGGCAGCAAGGGCCTGCGGGTCGAGGGCGACACCTGCGGTGGCGCCTTCGTCGAGGCCGCCGCGGGGGAGACCTGGGACGACGTGGTGGCGGCCGCCGTCGAGAACGAGTGGGTGGGCATCGAGGCGCTCTCCGGCATCCCCGGGACCGTCGGCGCCACCCCGATCCAGAACGTCGGCGCCTACGGCCAGGAGGTCGCGGAGACCGTGGCGCAGGTCCGCACCTGGGACCGCAGCACCCGTCGGATCCGCACCTTCTTCGCGGCCGACTGCGGGTTCGGCTACCGCACCAGCCACTTCAAGCAGAACCCGGACCGCTACCTCGTGCTGAGCACGACGTTCCAGTTCCGGCTGGGTGACCTCGGCGCCCCCGTGCAGTACGCCGAGCTGGCGGGTGTGCTCGGGGTCGGGACCGGTGAGCGTGCCCCCGCTCGTGCGGTCCGGGAGGCCGTCCTCGACCTGCGCCGCAGCAAGGCGATGGTGCTGGACCCCGAAGACCACGACACCTGGAGCACCGGCTCCTTCTTCACCAACCCGGTCGTGCCCGCCGACCTCGTCCCCGAAGGCGCTCCCTCCTGGCCCCAGCCGGACGGCCTCGTGAAGACGAGCGGGGCCTGGCTGATCGAGCGCGCAGGTTTCACCAAGGGCTACGGCAACGACCGGGTGCGGCTCTCCTCGCGGCACACCCTCGCCCTCACCCACCGAGGGGGCGGCACCACTCACGACCTGCTGGAGCTGGCCCGCGAGCTGCAGACGGGCGTCCAGCAGCGTTTCGGGATCACCCTGGTCAACGAACCGGTGCTGGTCGGCTGCCGGCTCTGAGGGCTACACCGTGGTTCCGCTGAAGCTGCCGCTCGTGGTGCCGACTGAGATCAGGACGATGACCGCGATGAGGGCCGCGATCGCGAGGATCAGCAGCACGGTGCCGATGATGCCCATGATCATCCCGGCCCGCGCGTTGCTCTCACCGCTCAGACGACCCTGTGACTCCCGGATGCCCTTGAGCGAGCTGCGACCGATGGCCCACGCGAAGGGCGAGACCAGCAGCGGCAGCCCGCACACGAAGAGCCCTCCGACGAGCCCGACCAGACCCAGCACCAGGGCCAGCGTCGACTGCGGGTGGGCCGGCGCCACCGCCGTGTAGCCGGCGTACTGGCCAGGGATCCCCCCCGGCGCGGGTGGGTAGGCGTACGGCGCCGAGGATCCCGGCGGCGTCGAGTAGGTGGGCTGCCCGCCTGGGTCCTGGGCTCCGGGGGCGTAGGGGCCGTAGGGCTTCGCCCCGGACATCTGGCTCCAGGGGTTCTGGACGGGCGCCGCCGGTGGCGTCGGAACCTGCTCCCGGGCCCGCTCGGCCGCCTGTTGTTCCCAGTAGCCGACCGGCTGGGTCTCATCGCTGCCTGTCTCGCTGCCTGTGTAGGGGTCGTTCTCGCGCTTCGGGTCGTCCGGCGGCTGCGGGTTCTCGCCCGGGTAGGTGCTCATGACGTCATTGTCCCCAACCAGCCGTCGATCTCACCCAGAAAGGCAGATTTGTCCTCGTCGGGGGCCCGGGAGGCCCGGATCGAGGAGCGCGCCAGGTCGGCCAGCTGTACGTCGGTGAGGTCGTGGGCCGCCCGCATCGTGGCGTACTGCCCGGCCAGCTGCGACCCGAACAGCAGCGGGTCGTCGGAGCCGAGCGCGATCGTGGCCCCGGCCGCCATCAGCTCCGGCAGCGGCACCGAGGACAGGTCGCTGTAGACCCCCAGGGCGACGTTGGAGACCGGGCACACCTCCAGCGCGATGCCCCGCGAGACGATCAGGTCGAGCAGGTCCGGGTCCTCGGCGGCCCGGATGCCATGACCGAGGCGATCGGCGTGCAGATCCTCCACGCAGAGCCGGGCCGAGTCCGGGCCCAGCAGCTCGCCGCCGTGCGGAGCGAGCATCAGCCCGGCCTGCTCGGCGATCCGGAAGGCTGGGGCGAAGTCGCGGGTGCTCCCACGACGCTCGTCGTTGGAGAGCCCGAAGCCGACGACCCCGCGGCCGGCGTACTGCCCGGCCAGGCGGGCCAGGGTGCGGGCGTCCAGGGGGTGCCGGGTGCGGTTGGCGGCGATCACCACCGCCATCCCGATGCCGACGTCCCTGCTGCTCTCCCTGACGGCGTCGAGGACCAGGTCGGTGAAGGCGGTGAGCCCGCCGAACCTCGCGGCGTAGCCGCTCGGGTCGACCTGGATCTCCAGCCATCGGGAACCGTCGCGCTTGTCGTCCTCGGCCGCTTCACGGACCAGCCGGCGTACGTCGTCCTCGGTGCGCAGCACCGACCGCGCCACGTCGTAGAGGCGCTGGAAGCGGAACCAGCCCTTCTCGTCGGCGCCGGAGAGCTGGGGTGGCCAGTCCACGACGAGGGCGTCGGGCAGGTGGTGCCCGTCGCGCTCGGCGAGCTCGAGGAGGGTGGTGTGGCGCATGGAGCCGGTGAAATGCAGGTGGAGGTGAGCCTTGGGGAGCTCCTCGAGCGACCTGCGCTCGCAGCTCGCCTGGTGGTCGTTGCTCACGTTTTCCTTGCCTCGGTCGGCTCTGCCGGCAATGCGCTCGGCAGGCTCACTCGGGTGCTGTTCTCAGCCCCGCGCCTGTTCGGCGGCAGCAAGCAGCACGCAGGTCGTCACTGCCTCCATGGCGGCAGTGACGTCGGAGAGGGGCGGGAACGTGGGGGCGAGGCGGATGTTGCGGTCCCGCGGGTCGTCCCCGTCGGGGAAGGACGACCCGGCCGGCGTGAGCGCGATCCCGGCGTCCTTGGCGAGCTGTACGACGCGCGCGGCGGTGCCGTCCAGGACGTCGAGGCTGACGAAGTAGCCGCCGGTCGGGCGGGTCCAGGTGGCGATGTCCAGGCCACCCAGACGCTCGGTGAGGATGCGCTCGACCGCTGCGAACTTGGGCGCGATGATCTCCCGGTGCCTGGCCATGTGGTCGCGGACGCCCTGGGGGGTCCCGAAGAACTCGACGTGGCGCAGCTGGTTGACCTTGTCCGGTCCGATCGCGCCCTTGCTGAGGTGGCTGACGTACCACTTCACGGTCTCGACCGACCCGCCCATGAAGGCCACACCGGCTCCGGCGTAGGTGATCTTCGAGGTCGAGGCGAACATGATCGGCCGATGAGGGTGCCCCGCCGACGACGCGAGGGTCAAGATGTCAGCGCTCCTGACCTCGTCCTCGGTCAGGTGGTGGAGCGCGTAGGCGTTGTCCCAGAAGATCTTGAAGTCCGGCGCCGCGGTCTCCATCGAGGCGAGCCGGGCCGCGACCTCCTGCGAGACCACCGAGCCGCTGGGGTTGGCGTAGGTCGGCACGATCCACATGCCCTTGATGCTCGGGTCCGTGGCGACGAGCGTGGCGACGGCCTCGGCGTCCGGGCCGTCCTCGTTCATGGGCACGGTCACCATCTCGATGCCGAACGACTGCAGCAGGGTGAAGTGCCGGTCGTACCCGGGGACGGGGCAGATGAAGGTGACCTTCTCCTCCTGGCCCCACGGGCGCTCGCCGTCGACGGCTCCCTTGAGCCAGAGGTCGGTGAGCACCTCGCGCATCATCACCAGGCTGGAGTTGCCGCCGGCCACGACCTGCTCGGGCTCGACCCACAGCAGCTCGGCGAACATCTCGCGCAG
>JBKJON010000113.1:0-2521 GCA_046595715.1 Marmoricola sp. | reverse complement strand
CTGGTCTGCGGCTGCCCACAGCAAGTCACCGGTGCGCTGGAAGCCGAACATCGAGTAGAACATGTAGATCGGAATCATCGGCTCGCCGTGCGTCGCATACGCCGTTCCGGCTGCGGTCCACGAAGCCACGCAACCGGCTTCGGTGATTCCCTCGTGCAGCAGCACCCCTCGGGTGTCTTCTTGGTAGCTCAGAAGCAGGTCGCGGTCGACCGAGAGGTAGGTCTGCCCGTGGGGGGAGTAGATCTTCTTGTTCGGGAAGAACGCATCCAAACCGAACGTGCGGGCTTCGTCGGGGATGATCGGGACGAACCGTTCCCCCAGGCCCGGCTCGCGCATGAGGCTCTTCAGCAACCGCACGAAAGCCATCGTGGTGGCGACCTTCTGTCGACCTGAGCCCTTGGCTGCAACGGCGTACGCCGCATCGCGCGGCAAGGTCCTCTGATCGACGGCTGCGCGTCGCCGGGGAAGGTAGCCGCCGAGGCTCCTGCGCCGTTCGTGGAGATAGTGGCTCTCGACCGAGTCGGCGTCCAGGCTGACGTAGGGCGGTAGGTCGGCGTCGAGCTGGCTGTCGAGAAGGGGGATGTCGAGACGGTCGCGGAAGGTGCGCAGGTCGTCGGGACTGAGCGTCTTCATCTGATGGGTGGAGTTGCGGCTCTCGAAGTGCGGTCCGAGCATCGAGCCCTTGATGGTCTGTGCGAGTACGACCGTGGGCTGGCCTCGGTGCTGCAGCGCAGCCTCGTACGCCGCGTACACCTTGTGGCGGTCGTGTCCGCCGCGTCGCAGCGCCCAGAGCTCCTCGTCGGTCATGTTCGCGACCATGTCGAAGGTGCGTGGGTCTCGTGAGAAGAGATGTTCGCGTACGAAGGACCCGGACTCGGACTTGAAGGTCTGGAAGTCGCCATCGGGTATCTGGTTGAGGAGCTGAACGAGGGCGTTGTCGTGGTCGCGGTCGAGGAGTTGGTCCCACTCGCCTCCCCAGATGACCTTGATGACGTTCCAGCCGGCTCCGGCGAAATACGACTCGAGCTCCTGGATGATCTTGCCGTTGCCGCGCACGGGGCCGTCGAGGCGTTGCAGGTTGCAGTTGATGACGAACGTGAGGTTGTCGAGTCCTTCCCGGGCTGCCACTCCGAGGGCGCCCAGCGCTTCTGGCTCGTCCATCTCCCCGTCACCCAGGAACGCCCAGACGTGCTGGCCGCTGGTGTCCTTGATACCGCGGTCGTGGAGGTAACGATTGAACCGGGCCTGGTAGATCGCGTTGAGGGGTCCCAGGCCCAGGGAGACGCTGGTGAACTCCCAGAAGTTCGGCATCAGACGCGGGTGCGGGTAGGAGGGCAGGCCGCCCCCGGGTCCACTGTGGGAGACCTCTTGGCGGAAGCCGTCCAGCTGGCTCTCGCTGAGTCGACCTTCGAGGAAGGCCCGCGCGTAGATGCCGGGCGAGGCGTGGCCTTGGAAGTAGACCTGGTCTGCGCCGCCGGCCGCGTCGCGGCCGTGGAAGAAGTGGTTGAAGGCCACCTCGTACAGGGTCTCGGTCGAGGCGTAGGTGGAAATGTGTCCACCGACGCCCAGCCCGGGCCGCTGGGCACGGTGCACGATCATCGCCGCGTTCCAGCGGACGTAGGCGCTGATCCGTCGTTCCACCTCGCTGTCGCCCGGGTACGCCGGTTCGTGCGAGTGGTGGATCGAGTTCACGTAGTCGGACGGGTTGAGGAGTGGCATTGCGACGTGGCGCTGTCGCGCCCGGTCCAGGAGCGTGAGCACGACGTCTCGCGCGCGCTCGGGACCCGCATGGTCCACCACCGCGTCGAAGGACTCCAACCACTCCTGTGTCTCCGCCGGGTCATGGTCGGCGCGCGTGTCGTGACCGGTCCGCTGGGAAGGCACCCCGTTGATGCGAGTGGTCATCGGCTCGCCCGAGGGGACGGCGAGGACGGCGCATGGCGCGCTACGAGGTCGGCAGGTGCTCCCACTCCCGACGCCCCACGCGTCGGAGCTGGAACTGTGCGCGGGTTCCTCTGACCTGTTCGGTCAGAGGAGCCCGCGTGGGAACCTTCGCGACTGCGTGAGCGCGAAGGGGCAAGAAAGGCTCGGGATCCGGCTGGAGGTAGAGCTGGCATGGCGAGTCTTTCCGGGACTTCGAGGGCCGAGCAGCCACCCGATGATGTCTGCGCGATGCCCCTACTCTGCCCGCGTTGCTGCAGGGCTGCGACGTGGACGGTCGGCCAACGTAGATGCGTTTCGTTGCTGGACTGCAGCAACGTTCGCCACGTGCCCGAGCCGCGTTCAGTCGATGTGCGGGGCGGCGGCTCAGCGGGCCTTTTCGACGTCGCTGCCGGCCGTCTTGTGCTGGGCAAGGGCTGCCTTGCGGCGCTGCAGGTCTCGGGTGTCAGCGAACGGTGTTCCATCACAGGATCCCGCCTGGGTGCGTTCGCCGCCCTCGACTCTGAGCGGATCCGGGGCAAGGAGTGGAAGTTGTGCCGCGGCGGCGGGCAGCTGGTCGCCCACTCCAGCGAGCGGCCCC
>JBKJON010000065.1:0-2812 GCA_046595715.1 Marmoricola sp. | reverse complement strand
GTGCCCGGCGATGATCGTGGAGGTCGGCCCGCCGGCCTCGAGGTCGTCGGCGATCCGGTCGAGCAGCCCGGCGTACATCGGCGAGCCGTGGGCCGCGCATCCCCTGGCCTGCTCACGGAACGCCTCGACCGGCCTCATCGACGCATCTGGGTCGCCAGGAGCCCCGCCAGCGCCGCTGTGGCGGCCTCACCCACCTCGTCCGAGCCGACGGACGCGGGGTCGCTGCCCGGGACGTCAGCGGGAGCGAGATCGCCCCACTCGCCGACCAGCTCGATCCCGAGACCCTGCAGCTTGGCAACCATCGTGGCGGCGTGACTCTCGACCCAGGGGGTCAGCGGGAGGCCGATGGCCGGCTCGGCGGACCGGTGAGCGGCCATCAGCTGCTTGGCCAGGACCTCCTTGCGCAGGTGCTCGCCCTGCGGAAAGGCCAGACCGGCCTCGTCGAGAAGCTCGTTGAGCCGACGCAGCACCAGCGTGGAGGCGGCGCCGATCGCCTCGTTGACCGAGGGAGCGGCGACCAGCCCCTCGGCCGTCGTACCCACCACGGAGAGGAAGCGGTCCCGCAGCAGGTCGCGGGAAGAACCGGCCGGAGGCACGGTGAGGAGTACGACGCGCGCACCGGCCGTCGACCAGTTGCGGCACAGGCGGACGATGTTCTGCTGGCGCCAGAACGTCCTGCCGGCCCTCGTCACGTCCTCGGGTCGGCGCTCCGTCCTCGGTCGAGCGTCCCGCGCACCGGCGAGGTAGTCGGCGAAGGTCCACGTCCGCCCGTTCTGGACGGTCTCCTGCCACATCGAGACCAGCTGCCGGTTCAGGTCGCGGGCGCTGAGCACCACCGTGACGTCGTCCCAGGCCCCGAGGATTCCCTCGATCGCGATCGGCGCCGCCGTCCCGAGGAACTCCATCGAGACCACCGAGGTGCCGTCGTGGGCCCGGGTCTGCTCGACCAGCCGGTCCCAGTAGCCGGAGATGTCGCCGGTGCGCGCCGACCCGAGCCCGAGCACGTCCTGCACGCACCGCACCTGGTCGCTCCACGTCCGCCCTGGGACGAGCACCCCGCGCTCGGCGAGGGTGTCCTGGTTGGCGAACAGCAGCGCCTGCAGGTAGCTGGTCCCCGACTTCATCGCCCCGACGTGCAGAACCACCCGCTGCCCCATGCGGCCTCACAGTAGTGGCCCCGCAGCGATGGCCGCGCAACCCCGTCGGCCGACCTTCACCCTCAGGTCTTGAGCTTGTAGTCCTTGAGCAGGGCGCGGCCGATGATCATCTTCTGGATGTCTGCGGTGCCCTCACCGATCAGCATGAACGCGGCCTCGCGGTAGAGGCGCTCGATCTCGTACTCCTTGGAGTAGCCGTAGCCCCCGTGGATGCGGAAGGAGTCCTGCACGACCTCGTTGCAGTATTCAGCCGCGACGTACTTGGCCATCCCGGCCTCCACGTCGTTGCGCTCGCCCTTGTCCTTGAGGCGCGCGGCCTTGACCATCATCGCGTGCGCGGTCTCGACCTTGGTCGCCATCTCCGCGAGACGGAAGAGGATCGCCTGGTGCTCGGCGATCGGCTTGCCGAACGTCTCGCGCTGCTGGGCGTAGGAGATGCCGAGTTCGAAGGCCCGGTTGGCGATGCCGCAGGCGCGTGCCGCGACGTTGACCCGGCCGACCTCGACGCCGTCCATCATCTGGTAGAAACCCTGGCCCGGCTCGCCACCGAGGATCTGGTCCGCGGAGATCTGGTGGCCCTCGAGGATCATCTCCGTGGTGTCGACGCCCTTGTAGCCCATCTTGTCGATCTTGCCGGGGATGGTGACGCCCTGGGCGGTCTCGCCGAAGCCGGACTGCTTCTCCACCAGGAACGTCGTCATGTTCTTGTAGACCGAGTCCGCACCCTCGTCGGTCTTCACGAGCACGGCCACCAGGTTGGACGAGCCACCGTTGGTCAGCCACATCTTCTGGCCGGTGATCGAGTAGCCACCGTCCTCGGCCTTGACGGCCTTGGTCCGGATCGCCGCGACGTCCGAGCCCAGCGAGGGCTCCGACATCGAGAACGAGCCGCGCACCTCGCCGGTCGCCATCCTCGGCAGGTACCTCTGCTTCTGCTCGTCCGTGCCGTGCTGCATCAGCATGTATGCCACGATGAAGTGGGTGTTGATCACCCCGGAGACGCTCATCCAGCCGCGGGCGATCTCCTCCACGCACAGGGCGCAGGTCAGCAGCGACTCGCCGAGGCCGCCGTACTCCTCGGGGATCATCAGCCCGAAGATGCCGAGCTCCTTGAGGCCCTCCACGATCTCCGTGGGGTACTCGTCCTTGTGCTCGAGCTCGGTGGCCACCGGGAGGATCTTGGTCTCGACGAACTGTCGGACCGACTTGAGGATCTCCTCCTGGAGGTCGGTGAGTCCTTCGGTCTCGCAGAGGCGACCCATGTGTGCGTCCTTTACGGCTGGTGGGGATTCTGCGCAAGGCTACGGGCCGCCGTGGTGACCGTCACCATGACTAACCTCACGTCACTCCTCGCCGGACGGCGCCTTCCGCCCCCGCAGCAGCACGTGCCGCAGCATCGGGAACCTGCGGGTGAGCCCCACCCGCAGGCCGGGGTCCTCCCGTTCGATGCTCGCGGCCAGCTGGCGCTGAAGGTCACGTCGCTCGTGGTGTCGGTGCTTCTGTTCTCCGTCGTGCGCGGTGCCGAGGATGCGCAGCGTTCGGTCCTCGTCGACGTGGTGGCGGAGCTCCCACCCGACTCGGACGCGCGGATCCTCACCAGCGAGCTCCCGGCCAAGGTCCGGCTGACCCTGCGAGGTAGCCGATCGCTGTTGAAC